>JAVEYB010000001.1:0-228315 GCA_034003725.1 Candidatus Zixiibacteriota bacterium | reverse complement strand
CGAACCGGCCCCACTGCACCTCGGGGCCGGTTTAATTTTTGGGAGGGGACTGCACGTACCATGTGCAATCGTGCGAGGACGATAGTGATAATCTTGTAGGGGTGTTGGGGGGAGTCGACCCCACCCCGGAGGGGGTGGGCTACTCGGTTGCCCGTGTGACCGGGTTGTATCTTTTCCGAAGTCCCACCCGACGTTCGCCGCCGGCGAACTCCGGGTGGGCCACAGGTGGGCAGGAGGTGATGGATGTCAGCACCGTTTGCGGGAGAGGTTTGTTTTGTTTGACGAGTTGGTGGATGTGCAAACGGAGCTGACCTACGGCTCACATGGCGGGTTCGAAGACGGAGCTGCCCTACAGCGCTTCTTTCAATGTTTTGGCTTGTCGCAGTCGACCGAGCATGGGGGAATGATTCTGAAAGACAATGAGATGCCGTCGGGTGTCGTTCGCCTTCGGCGGACTAGCACCCGACGGAACTTCTTTGCGGGATTACTCGGTTTGGGCGAGTCGATCCCACCCCAGAGGGGTGGGCTACTCGGCTGGGGCCTTATGCGGGTGGTGCACGGGGACGTACACCACGCACGGAAGTGGTTTCGCGGTGCGGGTGGATCCCACCCCAGAGGGGTGGGCTACTCGGTTACCCGTGTGACCGGGTTGTATCTTTTCCGAAGTCCCTCCCGACGTTCGCCGCCGGCGAACTCCGGGTGGGCCACAGGTGGGCAGGGGATGATGGATGTCAGCACCGTTTGCGGGAGAGGTTTGTTTAGTTTGACGAGTTGGTGGATGTGCAAACGGAGCTGACCTACGGCTCACATGGCGGGTTCGAAGACGGACCCGCTCTACTGCGCTTCTTTCAATGTTTTGGCTTGTCGCAGTCGTCCGAGCATGGGGGAATGATTCTGAAAGGCCATGAGATGCCGTCGGGTGTCGTTCGCCTTCGGCGGACTAGTACCCGACGGAACTTCTTTGCGGGATTACTCGGTTGGGGGGAGTCGATCCCACCCCGGAGGGGTGGGCTACTCGGTTGGGGCCTTATGCGCGTGGTGCACGGGGACGTACACCACGCACGGAAGTGGTTTCGCGGTGCGGGTGGATCCCACCCCGGAGGGGTGGGCTACTCAGTTACGGGTGTGACCGGGTTGTATCATTTCCGAAGTCCCTCCCGACGTTCGCCGCCGGCGAACTCTGGGTGGGCCACAGGTGGGCAGGGGGTGATGGATGTCAGCACCGTTTGCGGGAGAGGTTTGTTTAGTTTGACGAGTTGGTGGATGTGCAAACGGAGCTGACCTACGGCTCACATGGCGGGTTCGAAGACGGAGCTGCCCTACTGCGTTACGCGACGGATGCCGTCGAGTCTCGAGTAATCTCGCCGATGAGATGGTCTTCCCGTCGCTCGGTGATGCGGACATCGATGATCCGTTTGCCGGACTCGAAGTTGTCGGGGAGGCGAACTTTCATGTAGTTGTCGGAGACGCCAAAATGGAAGCGGTTTTTGACTTTGCGATACTCGGAGATAACGCCGAGTGTCCGGCCCACCTGACGTTGCATCGCCTCACGACGAATCCGTTTGGAGATACGCGTCAGGATGGTGTTGCGTTCTTTGATGACTTCGGGGTTGACTTTGTCCGGCATCTCAGTCGCGGTGGTGCCGGCGCGGTCGGAGTAGCTGAAGACATGCAGGTAGTCGATCAGTCCCGATTCGCACACGCCTCTGGTCTTTTCAAAATCCTCGTCGGATTCGCCGGGGAAACCAACGATAACGTCGGCGCCGATGATCGTCTCAGGCACGGCCCTTTTGACTTCTTCGAGCCGGCCGAGATACATCGCCTGATTGTACGGGCGACGCATCGCCTTGAGAATGCGTGATGAACCTGACTGCAGCGGAAGGTGCCAGTGTCGGCAGACACGGCCGCTGGAGGTTGCGTACAGCTCCAGCAGTTCATCGCGAACGGTCTGCGGTTCGATAGAGCTGACTCGGACGCGTTTGAGGTCGGTCTCGCGAAGGATCATCTTGATCAGGCCGGCGAGGTTTTTGACCTGCGGTTCAACCTTGCGGTTTTTGTAATGGCCGATATGAATTCCGGTCAGCACGACCTCTTCGTACCCCTTCGCGACCAGTCCGTTGATTTCATCGATAATCTCGATAGCCGGGCGGTTTGTCAGGCGGCCCCGGACGGTAGGGAGGATGCAGAACGAGCACCACTGGTTGCAGCCGTCGGAGATTTTGATCCAGGCCCGGTTGTGGTGGTAGAAATCGGCGATTGTACCTGAACAGCCCTTATCCGGCTCGTCACAGTCTTCGAATAACTCAGGGAGGTGACGGGGGAGGATGCGGGTGATGTCTTCTTTGTCGGTGTTGGGGATCAGGACGTCGACTCCCTCCATCCCGGCTACGGTTTCGGGGTCCGAGTCGACGTAGCATCCGGCCACCACGATCCGGCCGTCGGGGTTCTCCCGCGCCGCCCGGCTGATCAGGTTGCGGCTGGTGGAGTCGGCCCGGTGGGTGACGGTACAGGTGTTGATGAGGTAGAGGTCGGCTTTTTCGCCTTTTTCGGCACGGACAAAGCCGTAGCGATAGAGCTCGGCGGCCATGCGTTCGGACTCATACTGGTTGAGCCGGCAGCCGGTGGTAGCAACGGAGAGTTTTCTGATCTTCGATTGTGCCATAGACACAGAATATACGCGGAAAAGCGGGAAGGGGAAGGGGGAAAATGGGTAAGACTGGAGACATCACTAACTTGACAAACTGGTCTCTGGTTCGTCTTTATTGTAGAGTCTGGATGGCCGGGGAGACGGCTCTGCTCAATACAACGCGGGGGTGGCAAATGAGAACTTTTAACGACCTGATGAAACGCCTGATCATCACGGTTATTCTGCTGGTGGGGTGCGTTTCGAGCGCCGATGCGCAGGACGACACGACCGAGATAATCATCGATGGTACCATACATTACGGGAACGAACTCTACAGTCTCGTGGAGAGATCGAATATCACGTATCTGTGGGATATCACCGACTCGATCGATAGTATTCTCGGCAAACTGGAGCGACCAGTCCTTCCGCCCGCTCTGGGTACTTTCGAGACGGAGCGAGGCAGGGTTTTGGATCTCTACCCGTTTCCTGACACCGTGGTGTTCCTGATGGATGTAGCTCGGTTTGCATTCAAAAGGAATGAGTATCTCGGGGCGATACATTTCTATCGCAAGGCGGCCGAACTCGCTCCCGATATGTCCACCCCACTGGCGCAGCTGGGGAACTGCTACTACACGATACAAGAATTTGACAGCGCTCGGGCTGTTCTCCTTCGGGCTATCGACATCAATCCTCATGATTTCACGGCGTACTGGGTTTTGGCAGACACGTACCACCGGATGGACTCGTTGGATCGTGCGTGGGATCACCTGTTGATGACCCACCTTTTGAATCGGAATGAAGAGGACATTCGAAAGGCCTTGTTCCGCTATCGAGCCGACATGGGAATGAACTGGGACAACTGGGAGTTTATCCCGCGCTACCACGCTTATCGCGACTCAGCCGATTCGATGCTTGTACACGTCACTTCTCACCCTGTCTGCGCAGGCTACGCTCTTGCCAAAGCGTTTTGGGAGTTCGAGCCGGGGTATCGCGAAAACATGGCCCCCGGGGCGGACGTGATCGCCGGTGTAAACATGACGGAGGAAGTGGAGGCCTTTCATATGGCATACCCACTTCTTCGCGATTCACTGCCCATCGACGACATCCTGTTTGCCGGATATCTGCATGAGTTCATAGTTTATGAGATGATTGCGCCGAAGCACCCCGTGATCCTCCTCACGATTGATCCGGCATCTCGTCAACGAGTGGCCGAGTATGTGAACAGGTTCCATTGAGGGGGATGGTAGTTGTGGAGAAGAGCGAGAAGACAATGCGTAAGTGGTTTGCGGGGCTGATTGCATTCTTCTTCATTGGCAACGTACTGCTGTTCTATCTGTTTTACGGACTGGCAAGCCTTTGGCCACGGGCCGGGATGTGGCTGTTGACAACCGGAAAGCTGGTCCTGTTGATATTGCTCTTCTTGATACCTGCTGGGGGAGTTCTGATTGCCAGACGGGGATGCCTGCTCAAGGGAGAGTCATCCTTGAGGCCGCTCGCATGGGCTGTGATATTCATCTATCTCCTCGTTCCGGCGTCATTGCTGGTGGCTGTTCGATGAAGTGCAATCTTCTATCTTGCATACTTACTCAACACTGTCTTCCTTTCTCTCATGAAACCCCGCACCACATCACAGGCTGTGCTCGGTATTGTCGGGTGGCTGGTACTCACGTTCGCGGTGGCGCTGTTTGGCGCGCAGTTTGAACCGGGAGAGTGGTACGCGTCACTCGACAAGCCGTCGTGGACCCCGCCCAGCTGGTTGTTTGGGCCCGTCTGGACTCTTCTCTACGCCTTGATGGCTGTCGCCGCTTTTCTGGTCTGGCGGCAGTGCGGGTTTACGGGCGCCCGTGCCGCGCTGTCGCTGTTTATCGCACAGCTTGTGGTGAACGGGCTCTGGTCGTGGTTCTTTTTCGGAATGCATCGAATCGGTCTGGCGTTTTTCGATATCATCGTGCTGTGGTTTCTTATCGCCGCGACGATCATGGCCTTCTACAAGCTCAACAAGGTCGCAGGGTGGATGTTGATTCCGTATCTGATGTGGGTCAGTTATGCGGCCGGGCTCAATTTTGCGCTCTGGCGCATGAATTGACGCAATTGCACGGCGTTCGCACCGGGTGGGGCGCGGCGTTATAGCGCACGTGCAACCTGTGGCGGTTTCGAAGAGGGAACCGCCCTACAAGTTGCTACGAGTTTTGTTATCCATTACAGCCGATAAAAGAAGCGTGCTGTCGGGCGGGTCGCCTGACAGCACGCTGGTGTTTCGAGCTTAGCGAAATGCTCAGCTATTCCGACTTTGGTTCGTCGCCCGGATTCACTTCAGCCTGTGCCTCGGCGGCCGCTTGCTTCAGAGATTCCGGCATGGCGCTGGCCATGGCGCCGCCGGAGACGGCGGACGAGCGCTTTTCATGGTCGGCCATGAATTTGTCCAATTCGGCCCGTTCGCGCTGTTTGTAATAGGCAACGACCGACAGGACCACCTTGTGCTGGCCGCGGTCGAATTCGATTACCTGCAGCGGGATCGACTCGCCCTCGCTGAACATGCCGCTGGGATCGGCGACTTCCTTGGTCGTGAGCTGGTTGGTCGGCACGAAGCCTTCCACACCGTCGCCCAAATCGACCACCACGCCGCGGTCGAGCACTTTCGTGATCGTGCCGAGGCACTCCGAGCCGATCGAATATTTCCGGGCCAGCTCGGGCCACGGGTCATCGCTGAGCTGCTTGTAGCCGAGCGAGATGCGGCGGTTCTCGTGGTCGATCTTGAGCACTTTCACGTCGACCTTGTCGCCTTTTTTCATGACCTCGGAGGGATGCTGGATGCGGCGGGTCCAGGACATATCGGAGATATGCACCAGACCGTCGATACCTTCCTCGAGTTCCACGAAAGCGCCAAAGGCGGTGAGGTTACGCACGCGCCCGGCAACGATCTTGCCGACCGGGTACTTGTCCTCGATGGTCGTCCACGGATCCGGTTCGAGCTGTTTGATGCCAAGCGAGATTTTCTCGTTGTCCTTGTCGACCGACAGGACGATGGCGTCAACATGATCGCCCACCGACATGATTTTCGACGGGTGTTTGATATGCTGGGTCCAGGACATCTCGGAGATGTGAATCAATCCTTCGATGCCTTTTTCCAGTTCGACAAACGAGCCGTAATCGGTGATCGAGACCACCGTGCCGGTGATCTTTTTGCCGATGGGGTACTTGTGTTCGATGTTTTCCCACGGGTACGGCGTCATCTGTTTCAGGCCGAGCGAAATGCGGGAAGTATTGTCATCGTAGTCGAGAATCTTGACGTCGATATTCTCGCCGAGGCTGACCATTTCCGAGGGGTGGCGAATGCGGCCCCACGACATGTCGGTAATGTGCAACAGACCGTCGACGCCGCCGAGGTCGATGAACACACCGAAGTCGGTGATGTTTTTAACGACGCCCTGGCGGATCTGGCCGACCTCGATTTCGTTGAGCAGCGTGGCCCGCATGCGTTCCCGCTCTTCTTCGAGCACCACGCGCCGGGAGACGACGATGTTGCGGCGGCTCTTGTTGAGCTTGATGATCTTGACTTCGATCGCGTCGCCGATCAGGGCGTCGAAGTCCGGAACCTGGCGCAGTGAGATCTGCGAGCCGGGCAGGAAGGCGTCGACTCCCATGATGTCGACCACGACACCGCCCTTGATACGGCGGGCGATTTTGCCCTCGACCGTTTCACCGGCGTCGTGGATGTCGCGAATGCGATCCCAGACCCGCATGAAGTCGGCTTTCTGTTTGGACAGAAGCAGCTGGCCGTGCGAGTCCTCGATCTGCTCGAGGAAGACTTCGATCTCATCCCCGACCGCGACCGAACTGATGCCGGTGAATTCGTCCATCGGGATCAATCCCTCGGACTTGAAGCCGACGTCAACGATCACGTCGTCGAGCGTAACGCCGATGACGCGTCCCTGGACGATTTCGCCTTCCTTGATGTCCTTGATGGTCGAATCGTACATGTTGACCATCGCATCGTACTCGTCCTTGTCATAGACGACGCCGGAGATGTCGGTGATTTTGACCGCCTCGACTTCGGGTTTTTCGACCCTCATGGCGGGCGATTCGGTGCGGGCTTTGGCGCGTTCAACCAATCGCTGTCGGCGATTGGTCATCAGCATTTCCCGCTCGACCTCGTCCTGGACCTCGTCCTGAACATTCACCTCGACCACATCGGTCTTGGTGACTTTGGTTTTGGTGCGGCTGGTTTTTTTGCCGCCGACGGCTTTGCGCCTGGACGTACGCGCAGGTCCGCCTTTCTGACTTGTGCTTTTGGCAACTGCCATGGATTAAAAAAGACCTCCTGTTCCGCCGCACGGTTTGGATTTTTCCCGGGAGGGAAACCGCTCGGCGGCCACCCCATATCGGCAAAGCCGTCGGGGCGAGCATCTATGATACCGAACTTTCGCCGGATTCCAAGGACTTTCTGCAAGAATCCACAGGTTTCCAGTTTCGGTCCGGTAGGTATTCTGTTCGGCAGGAAGACGGTTATCTTGATGACGACGGGAGAGAATCCCGAAGTGCGACGATTCGTCGCATCACTTCGGCCGTGATCTCAAGGTAGCCTTCCTTGGAATCGGCCCGGGCGGCGATCCAGTCAGGGGGGATCGGTTCGCCATAGGACAGGCTCAGTCGGTCTCGTCGTAAGAAGCAGTCTTTCAGTCGGTTAGCCCCGTGAATATACGCCGGGACAACCGGACACGCCGCTTTTGCCGCAAGGAGTCCCAATCCCGGTTTCGGCGGGAGCAATTCACGGGTTTTAGAGCGAGTACCTTCGGGGAACATCGTGAGCCCGTATCCCTCGCGAAGAATCTGCAGCGAGGTTGCAAGGGCCTGGCGATCCATCTGGCCCCGTCGGACGGGGCGGGCGTTGGTTCGCCAGATAATCCAGCCCAAAATCTTGTTATCAAACAGCTCTTTTTTGGCGAAGAAGAACAACTCGCGAGGAATAAAGCTGCCGACCAAAGGGGGATCGAAGTAGGAGATATGATTGCTGGCGAGGATGAATGGGCCGGACTTCGGGATGTATTCGCGGCCGTACAGGCGGATGCCAAACACGAAACGGCCCGTAATATGGGTGATGGACCGGCCGATCCAGTAAAGTGGTTTCATGGCAGGGAGAATGTAGACGATTTCAACCGCCAGAGCAAGCGACCCGTTCGAATCGGCGCCGTCGACTGATGTGACAAGTATTGACTAACCACACTTGCGTGTGAAGGGAGAATGAGCGGCAGGGACGGCACAGCGCGGAGCAGATACGTTAGTGGAGACTTATTATCTTGACAGCATCTGCCGATAGTATATATTGCTAGTGCATCGGAAGACTCCGCCACTAGGGTGGTAATACGAGCCCGCCACGAAATGTGGCAGAATAGACGGAGCCTTTCAACAATTAAATCACAGTTCTACCCCTCGGCTATGCCGGGGGGTAGTGCTTTTAAGGGGGGATGCGCTCGGGGAGTGTTTACTCAGTGAACCGCCAGAAGGCGACCACAACCGTATCAAAGCCGGTCGCATATTCGTCCGAATCAAACCAGACGCGCGCGTGGGTCAGGCGATTGAAGTCCATGTTGTTTCCGACAACGTCTTCGGCGGCCTGTTCATCCCGTATCGGTATTCGGTAGGTCCGCCATCCGTTAATCTCAGAACCGTCGACATAAAACGTGTCGGGATCCTCGTCGAAGTCGATCAGGAACGAGTAGTAGTGGTTGTCGGTATCGAAAAATCCTATCAATCGCTCCTGATCCGGCTGACCGTAAGTAATGTCCGCGATGTTGCCCTCGGTGCCGTTGAGCCACTCATAATAGATGGGGTCGGAAGGATCATCCATTCGGCTCTGAAACGCCGGGTCGTCACAAATCTGCGCCGGATACGGGCATTTGCCCTCGTTACGGAAGTAAAAGTTGTCACGGTTGGGGTCAGGATTTCTCAAGGGATCGTACCCCGGCTCATCGGCGTCGGCCAGACCGTCGAGCCCGATATCTTCCTGTTGCGATACGGCGCCGTTCCCGTCGCCGTACGGCACGTCGTCTTCACCGAATGACTCGCCGTCGCCATCGACATCTTCGTCGATGCGTCCGAGTTCGATGTGCATGCGGCCGCCGCTCGCTTTGCAGCGAATTTCCAGATACTGCCATGCGGTATCAAACCGCTTGTTCGTTTCCAGCATAAGCCCGGCCCAGGATGGGAAGAAGATGGTGTCGATCGTGCCGCCGAATTCGAAGACCTGGTATGACGGTCGGTAGATAAGACGCAGAACGCGCAGTTCCGTCTGGGGCAAAACGGTTGTGTCGCCGTAGACCTCGGATCGGAGTGGCAAATCATACGGCAAATGCCACAGCATGCGGCCGTGGCTGTAGCCGTGCGGGATTGTATACGGACGACTCGATCGTTGCCAGTCGACGCGGCTCATCGGCAATTCCGTGAAGTATGGGTTGTCCTGGGGTTTGGTGGGAGGGTCATCGCCGCACGAAACAGCGAGGGCGGCAAGGGCGAGCGCACATACTACGACCAATGCGACCGACAATCGCGTCGGTAATTGGTGACTTGGTTTACCCATTCGTACCCCCTAGGTCATCACCAGTAAGATGAAGCAAGTACGCAGATTTGTAAAGCACTATTACGGTCGCATACATGTCAGGACAGGAGTTCAATAATGCGATCCACTTGTTGTTCTATGGTCAGATCGGTAGTGTCGATCTGGTGGGCGTCGCTAGCGCGTGTCAGGGGGGAGTGTTCGCGGTTCGAGTCATACCGGTCGCGGCGCTCAAGGTCGGCTACTTGTTCGTCTATGGAGCTTCGGACGCCCAGCCGCACCAGATCGTCCAGGCGGCGTTTTGCCCGTTCCCGTACGGATGCGACTAAATAGACCTTCAAATCAGCATTAGGGAAGACGACCGTTGTGGTATCGCGACCTTCGGCGACAATGCAGCCTTCTTTACCCATCGCTTTTTGCTTTTCCACCATTGCAGTCCGCACGCCACGGTGGGCGGAGACTTCGGATACGTGTTTCGTTACTTCGGGTGTACGGATTTCGCGGGTGACCTCTGTGCCATCGAGAAAGACGCGGTTGGTATCCTTGTGGGTTTCGAAATCGATGGTCATTCGGGCAGCCATGTCCGCGAGGGTCGCGCCGTCGGAAGGAGAAATCCCCCGCTGTAATGCCGCCCATGTCAGGGCGCGGTACATCGCGCCGGTGTCCAGGTATCGGTAGCCGAGGCGGGCGGCCACGAGTTTGGCGGTGGTCGACTTGCCTGACCCCGCGGGTCCGTCGATCGCCACCACGCGGCAGTCGTGCTTTGAATGGTCCGGGATACGTTGAGTCATGCGACCCAAAGTAACCGATGCACTCCGCACCCGCAATTGGAAAGCCATACCTTTGATACCGCAGACGGCGCCGTACGGGGCCGTTTTTTTTTCCGGGTGTGACGGAAAATTTTTCTGAAGGGGGATGCGGCCGCAGTTCCCGAGGGACCGTCACGGTTGGCGTAATCTATTGTGTGATAGCGTGATATCGTGTGATAACCACATTCGGCATGCGCCTTGCGATGAGACTCCTCGGAAAACTGCAACTATGTGGAGTATATCGTGAACGACGAGTTGCGCGAAATGTCAGAGCCTGCTACACCGGCGACGGCCGCTGCCGACAGCGGCGGAAAGCCGGGATTTCCGCGGATTTATCTGCTTTTCGGAGTAATCGGGATCCTGGTGATCGCGCTCGCGATTACCACCACCGCTCTATTAATGGGCGGCGAGCCGACGCCTTCCGAGTCCGCTTCGAGTGACTCTGCCGTGGTAGCCGAAGTCCCGCAGACTACCCAGACAGCCACACCCGGCCACGGAGAACAGGCCGTGAGCCCGGAGCCGTATACCGAACCGGATATACCCGATTTTGAGCCATTCGATCCGATTACCATCAAAGACGACTCCGGTGTACTTGGCGATATCATGGCGAACCTCGAATTCCTTGACTATGACCCGGAAGTCACCGCCGACGAGTTGTCGGGGGAATCCGAAGGAATGTCGAAGGAGGACTCGATCGAGGCGGCGCAGTGGATTCAGCAGGAAACGGACCGACTCGCGAAAAAGGAAGAGGAACTCAATGCCCGACAGCGCGAGCTTGAGATACTTGATAAGAAGGTCTCGCAGAAAATACTTCGAATCGAGCAAGCGGAGTCGGCCCGGGTGACGGATCTGGCCAAGCTTTATGACGGGATGGACCCGCGTTCGGTTGCGAAACTGGTGGCGAACCTCGATGACGAGACCGTGGTGTCGATTCTGCCGCGCATGAAGCAGAAGAATGCATCGCAGGTGCTGTCGCTGATGCCGGCGGTGCGGGCGGCAAAACTCTCCAAGCAGATGATAACTATCGCAGAGAACTGATCGTGATACAGAACAACGCTTCCATATTCGATTTGCTGCTGGGACCAATGAGTCCCGACTCAGCCGCGACGCGATCGTCCGATCCTATTCAAGGAGGACCGTTCGGCGCGCTGCTGCAGTTGATCATGAGCCGGCAGCAGGAGCCGGACGGGGGCGCCCCGGTCGATTGGCAGGCGTTGTTGCACAGTCAGGCGAATGAGGGACAGCGGGGGACGGAGGTTCTCCCAACGCCTCTCGGGCTGGGTATCGGGCTCACTCCGGCGACAGCTGTCGCTCAGCCGCAAATCCCGGTCGCGTCTTCATTGACGCCCGATTCCGAAAGGCTGTTCGATGCGACGGTGCAGAGTCTTTCGCCGGAACAAGTCCGAGTGCACGGCATGTCGGCAGCCGACGCTTTCGATGAAGATGTGCTCTTGTCCGTCCCGGAGGAGGTCCGGGGTGAGCTTTCGATGGAATCTATCGCGCGGCTGACGTCACGAGAGGTTGCGTCGCTTCTGGCATCGCGCGGCGGCGCGGTTGCGACGTCTCAGCAGGTGCCGGTCGAGGCGGGTGTTTATCGAGTGCTTGACACGACAGTCCTGGCGGATACGGTCGAGTTCACCGTGGTTTCCGAAGATGCTCCGCTCGAGGTCGTGAAGATATCGGCTCCGCTGGAGTTGCTGGACGATTTTGCCGTCGACGTAACCCGTCCGACCGAACAGCCCATGAAGCAGGCGGCGGCACGGGTGGCGCTCAACGACACACCAAACCAAACCGGCGACATTGCCCGCTTGCTGGCTCAACTGAACATCAGGGAACTGCGGATCTCGCGTAATGCCGATGACGGAACCAGCAATGTCAACAACGCAAAGACTGACTATGTGCAGACGGGGCGGGTGGACGACGGGAAGCTGGCGATTGTCGTCACAGGTGAACGCCAGTCGCAGATCGTCAGTGTGCGGCGTGAACTGCCGCAGGAGTCGGTCGGAGCCCGCAGGCTCGTCACGCAGCGCGCGTCGCAGCACTCCATGCCGCACAGTGAGCCGCCCGAAAATGAGTTTTTAACCCCAATGAATGTGGCCCGCTCAGTCGTTGCCGAGGATCAGTTCCGGGGTGCAGTGTTTGATCCGCTCACACGCAGGTTCAGCGAAAAGACCGGACGGATGGATCTGGTAGCGCTGGAATCGGACATCTCCGACGAGACAACGTTACCGGGCCAGCAGTCGATTCAGTCAGTCGACGCGGCTCGTGTCAACCCGGACCGGGTGCCGACCGGCGGCGTACGGTTTACGCTTCCTGACGACATTCGGACGGCGTTGAAGCCGGACGGGCGGGCCTTGACGATCATGATCGACCCCGAGCATCTCGGTCCGGCGCGGGTTCGATTGGCGATGCGCGAGGGTGCGTTGACGGCCCGTGTGACGGTTGATACACCGCAGGCGCGGACGGTGGTTGAGCAGTCGCTCGACCAGTTGACGGCGCAACTGCAGCGGGCCGGCATAAAGGTAGATCTGATCGAGGTAAACGTGGCCGGCGATCAGCCCCGGCACCAGTTCTTCGAGAGAAACTTCGGGATGCGCGGCAGGGTCCGCGCGCGATTTTTCGACGAAAACGACGTATCGGTCGTTGAGGGCTCGATGGCGGCTGACGCCACCAGGCGGATGCGCGGCACAATCGGACCGCGCGGAGTCAACGTGTACGCATAGGAGCATATGATATGGGTTTTATATCGCCAATCGCCACGGACGCATCGGGAAACGCGAAGATGACCGGCGCGACCCAGTCCCTCGGCAAGGATGACTTCCTGTCGCTGCTGGTTACGAAACTTCAGTACCAGGATCCGCTGGAGCCGATGGCCGACGAGGATTTCATCGCGCAGCTGGCGCAGTTTTCATCGCTCGAGCAGATGAACAATATTTCCGAGGGAATCGCGCAGGCCAACGAGTGGGACTTTCTCCAGATGCAGTCTCTGAACAACGCGCTGGCGACGAATCTGCTGGGGCGTGACGTGCAGACCGATCTCGACGGGGTTTACTTCGACGGCGAGAACGACGCCAAAATGAATTTCACCAACGATCGGTATGCGACCGAGATCGAGTTTCTCATACGCAACGACGCCGGGGACGTGATTCGCCGCATTACGGTGGAGAATGTCGCCGAGGGTCCGCAGACGGTGTCCTGGGACGGCAAGGACAACCAGGGCAACCGGGTGCCGGCGGGATATTATGAAGTTGAAGCGAGCGGTATGGACGCCGATGGCGTCAGCTACACGCCGCCGGTCAAGTTGATTGCCCGCGTGGACAGTATCACCTATCGCGACGGCGCCGCGTATCTCAACGCCGGCGGCATGGAGATTTCGCTGGGTGATATCGTCTCGGTTGGTGAGGCGGGCGCGCTGGCCGGTGACGAGGACGACGGATAGGACTACGATCGGGTGAGAGGCGACGAGGGAAAGAACATGGCAAACGCGCTGAAAATCTCGAACTACCAGCGTCCCGTGGATTTGCTGGAAATCTCGCGACGGGGCAAGCAGCCGACCGAGTCGGTATCCGGGAAGAACTCGTTCGAGCAGATGTTCTCGCAGGAACTGGCCGGGTCGCGCGGCGTGACGTTTTCGAAACACGCCAGCGAGCGGCTGTACTCACGGGGCATCGAAATCGGCAACGAGTTGATGGGTCGCATCGCGGGCGCCATCGACAAAGCGGAGCTGAAAGGGTCGAAGGAAACGCTGATCCTCACCGATGATGCCGCGCTGGTGGTTTCGGTGAAGAATCGCACGGTCATCACGGCGTTCGATCGCGAAAACCTTCGCGAAGGCGTGGTTACGTCGATCGATTCCGCAGTGATCCTGTAGGGAAACGAAGGAAGCAATGTCAATACGCGGAACCATTCATACCTGGCCGGACCCCATTGGAGATGGGGAAGCCACGTGTGACAGAAAGAAGGAAACTGGATCATGATGGCATCACTGTACGCAGGTGTCTCGGGCCTGAAGAATCATCAGGTCAAGATGAACGTGATCGGTAACAACATCGCGAACATCAACACTATCGGTTTCAAAGCCGGTCGTGTGAATTTTCAGGAAGCACTTGTGCAGACGACGCGGGGCGCGGGACGGCCCTCAACCGTATCCGGCGGTACCAATCCGGTTCAGCTCGGGCTGGGCATGCAGGTAGCCTCAGTGGACAACCTGTTCCAGCAGGGCGGTCTGGAGACGACGGGCCAGATTACCGATCTGGCGATTCAGGGAAGCGGATTTTTCATTCTTGGCGATAACAACAACAATCGTTTTTACACGCGCGCCGGTGCATTCGGTTTTGACGCCGACTCGACTCTGGTAGATCCGGCGACCGGTCTGTACGTACTCGGCCGCATGGCCGACGCGACCGGCCAGATACCGTCGCTGGCGACGACCGGCCCGATCCAGCTGCCGTTCGGGCAGCAGGACCCGGCCCAGGCGACCGAACTGGTGACGCTGGCCAACAATCTCGACGCATCGGCGACCGACGCCCGCACCACGCTCGAGTCGTCCGGCCTGTCCAGCGTCGTATCGGTATCCGGTATCGCTCTTGACGGTGTCGGCGGAACGCACTCGATTTCGATTACGGGCAACCAGGCGACCAACTCCGTCGCCACGGGTGCAAATGTCGCGACCGACGACGCCGGCGTCCCGATCGGCGGGCTGTCGCTGACCGATACGCTCGGTTCGCTGCATATCACCGATTTCTCGCTCGGTTTCCGGATCGACGGGGACTCAACGACGCAAAACGTCAGCGGGCTCTCGGCGACGTCAACCATCCAGGATGTCATCAACGCGATCACTGAAATTGAAGGTCTGACGGCTGACCTGGTTGGCGGCGAGCTGCAGATCACCCGCAACAAGGCGGGATTGTACAGCTTCGAATCGGGGACCGGCACGACGACGACCGACGCGGTGACCGGTGTGGTCAGCGGCAACATGATCGGCGTGTTGTTCGGCGCGAACGGTTCGACGTTCGGCGCCAGCAACGGTATTGCGCACACGTTCGTGGCGACCGATACCTTCACGCCGGACCGCGGGACCGGGGCGGCAGTGGGGCCGTTCACGACCAATCTCGATTATGTCATTGACGAGAATACCGGTATCGTCACCGGGCTGACGGGACTGGGCGGCGACGACAGCGTGGAAATCAAGGCGGGCAGCGACGGGATCACGACGACCCTGGCGAACCCGGCCGATCCGGCGAGCGATGATCCGCTCGTGATCAGCACGGAGCCGACCATCCACTCGACGTCGATCAACGTGTATGACTCGCAGGGAACGAAGCACACGCTGACGATTGAATTCTCGAAGTCCAATGTCCAGAGCCGCTGGGAGTGGACGGCAACGATGCTCGGCAACGAGACGATTACGGTCGGGGGCCGCGGCTACGTGCAGTTCAACGCCGACGGATCGCTGAACGCGTTCGAGTATTCGGCCGGGGCGAACGGTATGACGATCGAGCCGAACAACGGCGCGGAGACGATGCGAATCGCGTTCGATGCGGGCACGCCGTTCGAATTCAGCGGTCTCACGCAGTTCGGGTCGCCGCATACGGCGTCGATCATCGGCCAGGACGGATACGGTCTGGGTATCCTTGAGAAGATCTCGATCGATAAGGCCGGGAATATCTCGGGGATATTCTCGAACGGTGTCACCCGGGTTCTGGCGCAGATCATGCTGGCCGATTTCAACAACCAGGCCGGTCTGCGCAAGGCAGGGCGGTCACTGTACCAGGAGTCGGCGAACTCCGGGCAGGCGGTTCAGGGCGTCGCCGGGTCGACCGTCTCGGGCGAGATAACATCGGGCGCGCTGGAGGCGTCGTCGGTGGACATCTCGCAGGAGTTCACGACGATGATAACGACGCAGCGCGGATTCCAGGCGAATTCACGGATAATTACCACCTCGGACAGCATGCTGGACGAGCTGGTGAATCTGAAGAGATAATGAGATGACGGAGGCCGTTCGCACATACGGAAACGAAGCCGTACGCTTCGAGCGTGTGACCGGCCGCGTACAAACAACGGTCGACCGGCCGGGTTCATCCCGGCCGTCGGCCGACGCATAATCAGGAGGCAGCCATGCCGCCAGAAGAAGAGAAGACTACAGTTGAAGTGTCGGACGATGCGCATGAGGCGCCGAAGAAGAAGTCGAACCTGATGCTGTTCATCATTATCGGCGCCGTGGTCGTGCTGGGCGGCGCGGGTGGTGCGTTTTTCATGATGGGCGGAGACGATGCCCCCAGCGCACCGGTCTCCAGCGCCACTCACGAGGAGAAGGCCGAAGCCGCCGGCGAACACGGCGAGAAGTCGAAAGGCTCACATGCCACGAAGATGGGCAACGCCATCATGTATGCGATCGACGACATCGTGGTGAACCCCTCGGGAACGGGCGGCTCGCGCTTCCTGTCGGTATCGTTCGGATTCGAGCTTGCCAGTTCGGCGCTCGCGAGCGAATTCGAGGTGCGGGAACCGCTGGTGCGGGACGCGCTGATTACCATCCTGTCGTCCAAGTCGGTCGCCCAGCTGACCGATGCGCGGGAAAAAGAGATCATGCGCTACCAGGTGAAAAAACGGCTCGAGCAGCTGCTCAAGACCGATCAACTGGTCGGCGTGTACTATACGGATTTCGTGCTGCAATAGGAACGTGATACCGTGGCCAAGATTCTTTCACAGGACGAGATCGATGCCCTGTTGACGACGGTGACGTCGGGCGACTCAGAGGCGAGTGCGGCGGATTTCGACGACGAGAAACTTCGGTCGATCGTCGCCTACGACTTCAAGCACCCGAACCGGGTGTCCAAGGATCAGATCCGCACGCTCGAAAACATGCACGACAACTTCGCGGGCCATTTCGGCTCGTCGTTGTCAACCGTGCTGCGTTCGATCGTCGACGTCGATCTCGTCTCGGTGGACCAGATCACCTATTCGGAGTTCATCATGTCTTTGGTGAGCCCGTCGAGTACGTACACGTTTTCGGCGCGACCGCTGGAGGCCGTGTGTCTGGTCGACTTCAATCCGACGCTGACGTTTTCGCTGATCGACCGCATGTTCGGCGGTCACGGCAAGATTCTGGAGTCGGAGCGGGAGTTGACCGGTATCGAGCGATCGGTGATGGGCCGGCTCGTGCAGCGGCTGTACCGGGAGCTGGCCCGGTCGTGGGAGCACCTGGTGCAGATCGAGATCGAGCAGATCAGTTTCGAAACGAATCCGCAGTTCATTCAGATCGTGCCGCCGGGCGAGACGGTGGTGGTGATATCCCTGCAGATAAAGCTGTTTCAGTCGACGGGATTGCTGACGATCTGCTATCCGTACGTGTCGCTGGAGCCGGTCATTTCGAAGCTGTCGGCGCAGAACTGGATCGACGCCACCAAGAAGAAGAATCTGGCGGTCGACCGCGACGTCAATTCGGACAACCTGAAGGACGTCCAGGCCGATGTCGCCGCGGTATTGCTGCAGTCGCGAATCAAAATGCGCGATTTTCTCCGCTTGAAGCTGGGGGACGTGATTCCATCGGAGAAGAAGATATCGCAGCCGATCGATATCTGGGTGAACCGTCAGAAGAAGTACACGGCGCACCCGGGTCTGGCCGGCAAGAAACGCGCATTCCAGGTATTGGAAATCTACGATCAATATGCCGAGGAGAAGAGAAAGTATGCCGGACGAGAAGGATCTTGATCTGTCAACCGGGGCCGCGCAATCGGATGCGGGCGATCCCGGGGCAGCTGCGTCGGCGGACGGCGCCGCCGGTGACAATGCACAGAGCCCGCCGCAGGACATCAACGACGCGCTGAGTGAGATCGACGGTACGCTGGACGACGTCGAGGCGCCCGGATTCGACAAGGTGGTCAACAGCAACGACGTGCCGGAAGACGAGGCCGAGGCGGCCATGCTGGCGATGCTGCAGGATTTGCCGGAGGACGACTCGAAGCGGTCGCCCGATGACATCGATTTCGGCAGCGCCGACGTCTCGGCAGCCGAGTTCCAGCAGCTTCAGGAGCCGGCCGGCGGCAAATCACCACAGAACATCGATTTGCTGATGGATGTCGATCTGCCGGTGTCGATTGAACTAGGTCGCACCAAAATGTCTATCGCGGACATTCTGGCGCTTGGTCCGGGGTCGGTCGTCGAGTTGAACAAGCTGGCCGGGGAACCGGTGGACCTGATGGTAAACAACAAGATGGTGGCGCGCGGTGAGGTAGTTGTGGTTGACGAAAACTTCGGTCTTCGCATCACGCAATTGATGACGCCGGAAGAGAGGTTAAAGAGCCTTGGTCGCGATTAAACCACATAATCGGCGCGTGTACACGACCGTGGCGCTGGTCCTGGTGGTGGCGTTGTCGGGGCTGGTGATGCTGACGGTTGGCGACGCATCGGCTGACAACAGTTCGCTGGCGGCGTTGCAGCAGAAGGCCGACCACGGAGCAGCAACCATCTCGGCACAGCCGGTTTCGCCGTACGGCGCGCTCGTAAAGATGATCGCCGCGCTGGTGGTGGTGATCGCCAGCATCTACGGTGGTCTGTACCTGTTGAACCGGCAGATGAAGCGCCGGCAGTACGGTCGGACGGGCGGACGTTCGCTCGACGTACTCGAGACGGCGTTTGTGGGTCCCAAGAAGACCGTATCGCTGGTGCGCGTGGCCGACCGGGCGGTGCTGATCGGAGTGACGGACAACCAGATCTCCGTGCTGACGGAGTTGAGCGAGCCGGAAACGGCGCGCATTTTGGCCGAACAGCCGCAGCCGAGTCAGGAGACTTTCGGCTCGCTTTTGAACTCGGCCGTTGATCGTGTAAAGAAGCTTCGCGGTCGCGAAGCGCTGGCGCGGGCGTAAGGCCCGACGGAAACCGTCGCCAGGAGGCCGACGGTTGGTGACCGCACACGGATGGTGCGGCGAACAAGACGTATAGGATATGAAAAAACTGTTTCGCACTCTGGTCGCGGCCGGGCTCGCTCTCGGCATTCAGACGGGATCGTCGCTCGCCCAGTCGATACCGAAAATATCGATCGAAGTGGGCGAATCCGCCAATCCGTCGGAGTTGTCCACCACCCTTCAAATCGTCATCCTGATCACGGTACTGGCGCTCGCGCCGTCGATCCTGATCATGATCACGTCGTTCATCCGTATCGCGGTCGTGCTGTCGTTTCTGCGGCATGCGATCGGGACGCAGCAGATGCCGCCCAACCAGTTGCTGGTCGGCCTCGCGCTGATCGTGACCTTTTTCGTGATGTCGCCGGTGATCAATCAGTCGTACAACGAGGGGATCAAACCCTATCTCGACGAGCAGATCAAGGGGGAGGAGGCGTTCGAGAAGGCCGTGGGGCCGTTCCGCCATTTCATGCTTGCGCAGACGCGCGAACAGGATTTGGCCCTGTTTGTGGATATCGCCCAGCTGCCGGAGCCGGAGAAGCCCGAAGACATCCCGCTTCATGTGCTCATTCCGGGATTCGTGATCTCGGAACTTCGCACGGCATTTCAGATCGCGTTCGTGATTTTCATTCCGTTTCTGGTGATTGATATGGTGGTGGCATCGGTGCTGATGTCGATGGGTATGATGATGCTGCCGCCGATTATCGTCTCGCTGCCGTTCAAGCTTTTGTTGTTCGTGCTGGTGGACGGCTGGTACCTGTTAGTCAAGTCGCTTGTCGAGTCATTCAGAGTGTAAGGAAGACGTGCAGATGACGCCACAAATGGTAGTAACGATCGGACGGGAAGCGCTGATGGCGGTGTTGATGGTATCGGCGCCGATGCTGGGGTTCGCCCTGGTGGTTGGTCTGGCGATCGCCATCTTTCAGGCCGTGACGCAGATCAACGAGATGACGCTGACGTTCGTGCCGAAGATCCTGGCGGTGGCGGCAGCATTGCTGATTTTTCTGCCGTGGATGATCAATTACCTGACGGATTTTACGCGCCACATGTTCGAGCTTATCCCCACTCTAGTCGGCTGAACGGGGGGCGCGTCTTGAGCGCCCTTCTGAACTAATTTCCCACAACGCTGGTAATAATTTCCACAGCCGCCGGCTCCTTCGCTCCCCCGAAAAAACCGCCCGTTTTTATCCCATTGTCTCGCAGTGTGTTATAAGGTCGTCACGCGGTGTTTCACTCTGGCACACGGTTTGAAATAGGGATTGGGCGATTAACCCGAGGTGTAAGGATTTCCAGGTGTTTGACTTCGTTGCATTCGGAACGGCCCGGCTCGAATTGTTTCTGCTCGTGCTCGTACGGGCCTCCGGTCTGTTCATCCTCTCGCCGATTTTCTCCCACCGGGCGATCGCCAAGCCGATCAAGGCCGGGCTGGTCATTCTGTTGTCGCTGATCACCATGATGACCATCCCCACACCCGCCGTGCCGGTAACCGATTCGGTAGTTGTCCTGGCGGGGCTGGCGTTTCTGGAGCTGATGGTCGGCGCCATTATCGGGTTCGTTTTTCTTTTGATCTTTCTTGCGGTTCAGGGGGCCGGATCGATGATCGGATACCAGATCGGTTTTGCGCTCGCCGAAGTACTCGATCCCTCCACCGAAACGCAGTCATCGATAATCGGCACGTTCTGGCTGATGCTTGCGACGCTGATTTTTCTCACGCTCAACGGACACCACCTGATCATTCAGGCGTTCCGCGACAGCTATGCGGTCATGCCGCCGGGGCAGATCACGCTTGAGGGTGGAGTCGGCGAAGCAATCATGAAGCACAGCGCGTACGTGTTTGTGATCGCGCTCAAGATCGCCGCGCCCGTGATGGTGACGTTGTTTCTCGTGGACGTCACGCTCGGCACGGTGGCGAAAATGATGCCGCAGATGAACGTGTTTTTTATCGGGTTTCCGATCAAGGTGGCCGCCGGCATCGCGGTCATCGCGCTGTCGCTGCCGATTTTCGGCTACATCGTCGAAAAATCACTGACGCATCTGAATACCGAACTGGGTCGTCTCCTGCTCGCGATGGGAAAGGCGTAGGCGCATATGGCCGACGAACAGGGATTCCAGGAAAAAACGGAACAGGCAACTCCGCGACGGAGGCAGAAGGCCCGCGAAGAAGGTCGGGTGGCGAAGTCGATGGAGCTGAACTCGGCGCTGATAATCGTGCTGGGCTGCACCGCGATTTTTCTGCTGGGCCCGACCCTTTCCACGCAGCTTCGCCTGCTGATGTCCACGACGATGGCGAACGCACCCGGTATCGCCGCCCAGGATCCGACCTTCACGAAGTCATGGACCGACTCAATGTATGCGTTTTTCTCGGTTGTCGGGCCGGTCTTCGTCGTGATGATGGTGATCGGGCTCGGCTCCAACATCGCCCAGGTAGGATTTCACATCTCCAACAAGGCGCTGGAGCCGAAGTTCGACAAGCTGAATATCGTGAACGGGCTCAAGCGGCTGTTCGCGGTGCGCTCGCTGGTCACGCTGGTGCGCGATTCGGTCAAGCTGCTGATCGTGGGGGTGATCGGCTACTACGCGATCAAGTCGGAGTTCGACGAGTTTTTCCTGCTGCCGGATATGACGGTTGCCCAGATCGCCACGACGATGGGGACGATGGCGCTGGTGATCGCGTTGAAGATCGGCGCCGCGATGCTCGTACTGGCCGCACTCGACTACGCCTACCAGCGGTACGAATTCGAAAAGTCTATCAAGATGTCCAAGCAGGACATCCGCGATGAAATGAAGGACACCGAGGGCTCGCCGCAGGTGAAGGCGCGGGTGCGCCAGATACAGCGCGAGATGGCCCGCAATCGCATGATGAGCGAAGTCCCCACGGCCGATGTCGTAATCACCAACCCGACGCACATCGCGGTGGCGTTGAAGTACGACGTCGCAATCGGCGGCGCTCCGATCGTGATTGCCAAGGGCGAGCGCCTGATAGCGCAGAAGATCAAGGAAATCGCATACGCGCACGACATCCCGGTGATCGAAGACAAGCCGCTCGCGCGCGCCCTGTTCAAGCTGTGCGATATCGGGCAGGCGATCCCCGCGAACCTCTACCGCGCGGTTGCCGAGGTTCTGGCCTACGTGTACCGACTCAAGGGAAAGGCGGTGAAGTAAGCCATGGCTGTCGCCGCCCAGGATACCCTGCTGTCGCGCATCATGACGCGGTCCGATATCGTGCTCGCTTTCGGCGTCATCGGCATCATCGTGGTGCTGGTGATTCCGCTGCCGGCGGCGATGCTGGACTTCGCTCTCGCGTTCAATATCACTTTCTCGCTGGTGGTGCTCCTGACCACGCTGTACATCACCAAGCCGCTGGATCTGTCCGTGTTTCCCGGCATGCTGCTGATCGTCACGCTGATGCGACTGTCGCTCAACGTGGCGTCGACACGCCTGATCCTTGGGCAGGGGTACGCCGGCGAGGTGATCAACTCGTTCGGCAATTTTGTCGTGCAGGGCAACTACGTCGTCGGATTTATCGTCTTCGTCATCCTCGTCATTATTCAGTTCGTCGTCATCACCAAGGGCGCCGGGCGGATATCGGAAGTCGCGGCACGATTCACTCTCGATGCCATGCCCGGCAAGCAGATGGCGATCGACGCCGACTTGAACGCGGGCATTATCAACGACCAGGAAGCCCGGGAGCGTCGCGCGGAGATCGCCCGCGAGGCCGACTTCTACGGCGCCATGGACGGCGCGTCGAAATTCGTTCGCGGTGACGCCATCGCCGGCATTCTCATCACGCTTATCAACGTCATCGGCGGTTTCATTATCGGTATCGCTCTCAACGGCATGCCGCTCGCCGAGGCGCTTCGCACGTACTCGCTGCTGTCGATCGGCGACGGCCTGGTCACCCAGATTCCCGCGCTGCTGGTGTCCACGGCATCGGGCATTATCGTGACTCGCGCTGCGTCGGACTCCAACATGGGCACCGACCTGACCCGCCAGCTTTCGCGTCAGCCCCGGGCGATACTGATCACCGGTCTCGTGCTGATCCTGTTCGGGATCGTGCCGGGACTTCCCACGATGACTTTTGTGGCGATCGGCGCGGCGGTGAGCGGGATCGGGATGCTCACGCGCAAGGCCGCGAAGCAGCAGGCGCTTGCCGGCGAGCAGGAGGCGCGCGCGAAGCAACAGCAGCAGCCGCCGCCGAAAGAGCGCACCGAAGACCTGCTGAAAGTCGATACCATCGGCCTCGAGATCGGCTACGGATTGATCCCGATGGTCGACGCCAACCAGGGCGGCGATTTGCTCGACCGGGTCGGTACGATCCGCAAGCAACTGGCGGCCGAACTGGGGATCGTGGTGCCGCCGGTACGCATCCGCGACAACGTGCAGCTGAAACCGAATCAGTACCTGATCAAGATCAAAGGTATCGCGGTCGCGTCGTACGAACTGATGATCGACCATCTGCTGGCGATCAATCCGGGCTTCGTCGAAGAGAAGCTCGACGGATTCGAGACCAAAGACCCGGCCTACGCCCTGAATGCCAGCTGGATCATCCCGACCCTGAAAGAGGTCGCCGAGGCTCAGGGCTATACGGTCGTGGAGCCGTCGGCCGTGCTGGCTACGCATCTAACGGAGACCATCCGGGGCGCCGCGTCGGAGATTCTCACGCGTCAGGACGTGCAGCATTTGATCGACACCCTCAAGGAAGATTACCCGGCTCTCGTCGAATCCGTCATCCCCGAGCACGTTTCGCTCGGCATGCTCCAGAAGGTGCTGCAGTCGCTGCTCGGCGAGCGAATTCCCGTGCGCGACCTCGCGACGATCGTCGAGACGATGTCCGATTATGCGCCGGTCACGAAGGAAACCGACGTGCTCGCCGAGTACGTCCGCATGTCGCTCAAGCGACAGATCAGCGAGCTGTACAAGGACGGCGCCGGACGGATCAACGTCTTCACGATGGATCCGGCAATCGAGCATCAGCTGTCGGAGTCGGTCCAGAATACGAAACAGGGTTTGATGCTGGTCATGGACCCGTCGCTGACCGAGCTGTTGCTCGCGAGGATCGGCGCGCAGGTCGAACGGATGCAAAACGCCGGATTGACGCCGGTCTGTATTTGCTCTCCCAATATACGCCTGGCCCTTCGCCGGCTGGTCGAAGCCAGCTTCCCGGGCCTCGCGGTCATTTCCTACAACGAAGTGATGCCCAGTGCAGAAGTAGTCTCCACCGGAGTGGTGAGGTTAAACGATGATAATTAAGTCATTCACCGCCGAATCGGCTGCGGCCGCGCTCAAGCAGGTCCGCTCCCAGATGGGCGGCGACGCCGTGGTGCTCAAAACGCGCAAGGTCGTCGACGACCTGGGACGCCCGGGGATCGAGGTGACGGCCTGCATCGACCGGCCGTCGGTCGCCCAGACGTCGCGCATCCTGTCTGACCGTTCGAACCGGCTCGCGGATGCACTCGAGTCTGCACGGTCAACCGATGCACCCGCCGGGACGACGCCCGAGAGCGCGAAAGAAACTCACGGAGTACCGGCGGCCGACGCGAAGCTGGCCGAGCTGGAAGCCCGGCTGGCGCAGTTGATCGAAACGGCGAACAAGTCGACCGTGACGCAGATCAACGCCATGCTCGACTCGCTGGCGGGATCCTCCCGGCCGACCGACGCCGACGGGCAGTTGACTCGCCTGCACATGATGCTGGCGGATGCGGACGTCCTTGACACGTTTGTCACGGCGTTTTTGTCGTCGCTCGCGATGACCGATGACGGGGGCGAACCGATTGTGCAGCGGGCACGGCGCTCACTCACCGCGCTGCTTGCCGAGATGATGGAACCATCGGTGACGCTCACGCCCGGCGACACGGTTGTCGTCTGTGGACCGGCCGGTGCGGGCAAGACGGCGCTGGTGGGCAAACTGGCCGCGCATCTTGTCGGAACCGAAAAGAAGAAGGTCCGTCTGGTATCGCTTGACGACGTCAAGATCGGCGCGCACGACGAGATTCTCAGTTATGCCGCCATTCTCGGCGTCGAACTCACCGACCCGACCGGCACTAACGAAAAGCTGTCCCGGTACGCCGACTGCGTCACGCTGATCGACACGCCGGGGCTTCCGGTCGACGGTTCGAAGTTCGCTGAGTTCGCCGGGCGGGTTTCCGGGGTAAACGCCACGCACCGAATCTGCGTTTTCTCGAGCCTCATGCGTTCCAGCGACATTGTCGATATCGCCGAACGGCTTCGCACGATACAGCCGACCCATATCGCGTTGAGCATGCTCGACGTCACCACGCGGCGGGGGGCGATTGTCGCCGCTTGCGAAGCTTCCGGCGCCCGGCTCGCCTGGGTCGCTGAGTCACCGGCGGGCGTCGGTACGATCCACGCACCCGATCCCGCCCGCATTGCCGCCACGCTGATTTCGGAGGAGGCGACCAATGAATAGGCTGACACTGGTCCAGACAGCCGGCAGCCGCGTGATCTCGGTGTTGTCCGGCAAAGGGGGCGTGGGCAAGTCGGTCATTTCCTACAATCTTGCCGACCGCCTGGGTGCCCGCGGCAATCGCGTGCTCCTTGTCGACGCAGATTTTTCGTCGGGCAATCTGCACATACTGGCGAACGTGCGCTGTGATGTCGGCGTGCGCCAGTTTGCCGCAGGAGAGCTGTCGCTCGCGGAGGCCGTGACACCGGTGAGCGAGCATATCGACCTGCTCGCCTCGTCATGGGGCGGTTCGGTGGTCGACGACTTCGGGGTCATGCCGACGGCACACCTCGTGAGAATCATCCGCGAGCAAAGCGGCGGATACCATCATGTGATCATCGACCACGGCTCGGGTATTTCGAAGCCCGCGACCGTCATGGCTCATGCGTCGGACCTCACCCTGCTGGTGATCGTCCCCGAGTTAACCTCGATTGCCGACGCCTACGGTCTTTACAAGTACCTCGTCGAGACGAACAAGTCGATCGACTGCCGGTTGCTGGTCAATCGCTGCCAGTCCGATGAAGAGGCGGACTATATCGACCGGAAGTTTCGGGCGCTGGCTGAACGATTTTTGGGGCAATCGCCGTCGATGCTCGGATTCCTGCCGGAGGCGGACCAGGTTCGGGCCGCGCTGGCCCGGCAGGTGCCGATCTTCCGGATCGACGAACAATCTGCTGTCTGTCAGACACTTACCTCGATTGCCGGGATGCTGAGCGGGAGCGCTTCGGCAGCTGAAATCCGGCGATCTAATGCGGTCAAATTCGAAGATAAGGAAAACCCGGCCACGGCCGATACAAAGGGATAGCATTCATATGGTTAGCACGACAAAGGCAACGACCAGAGGACGGGCAAAACAAACCGTACCCGTCGACGCGAGCGATCTGTCGGTCACTCCACGCCGGGCCAAGAAGTGGGAAGTTTCGGCGCGTGATTGGGTCCGTTACCAGAAGAACCCGACGGATGAATCCCGCCAGCGCCTGCTGAACACGTATCTGCCGCTGGTGCGCAATGTTGCTGCCCGGATGGCGATGGGTTTTCCACGGTCGGTGGAGTTGTCCGATCTGATCAACACGGGCGTTATCGGGCTGATCGAGGCGTTCGGTCACTTTGACCCGGCCCGCGGTGTGAAGTTTGAGACCTATGCGGTGCCGCGAATCCGCGGCGCCATCCTGGACGAACTTCGCGCACTCGACTGGGTGCCCCGCTCGACCCGCGCCAAGTCGCGCGAGATCGACCGCGCCATGACGTCGCTGGAAAACGAACTGGGCCGTCCGCCGGAGAAATCCGAACTGGCCGCCCACCTGAACATAACCGTGGAGGAACTGCACGTGGCGCTCGACGACGTATCAAGCACCAACATGCTGTCGCTGGATGAAATCATCTATCCCGATGACGACAACCGGCAGGTACCGCGGATCGAAACCATCACCGACCAGAACGGGAATTCGGTTCTGGGCGAAATCGAAAAAGGCGAACTGCGATCGTTTCTGGTGGTCGCCATGGACCGCCTCACCGAACAGGAGAAGCTCGTGATCGCGCTGTACTATTACGAAGAGCTGACCCTGAAAGAGATCGGCGAGGTCATGTCGATCTCGGAATCGCGCGTCTCGCAGATCCATACCCGGGCCGTCAAGAAGCTTCGGAGCATGGTCCGCGAGAAGTTCGCCCTGACAGGGTAGCCGTCCACCCGGCAGGCGAGGAATGCCATGGATGATTCATTTGACGGCGTCGACCGGATCGACCCGTACCGGCGGTCCGATCGCGTGAAACCGAGCCAGCAGTCCTCTCCGGACCGTCGGCAGAAGTTCGCACAGGAATTGAAGGAGCGAATGGACGACGAGCAGCGGAGGCGACGGCAGCAGCAGAAGGATGAAATCATCATCGACCGGGCCGACCTGCCGCCGACCGAGGATGAGGATAGACAGTCGGCGGAGACCGTGCCGCCTCAAGGAGCCGAGCAGGAGACAACCGACGAGGACGTCGAAGAGGAAGATAAGTCGAGTCAATCGGGCGAGCACATCGACCTGACCGCCTGATCGAGCACATAGGAGTGAACGACATGGAAGCTTACCAGGAACAGCTGATTGATATCGCCCTGAACGTACTGGGCTATCTGGCGGGAGGCGCCTTCTGGCTGGTAGTGTACTCGGCCTGGCGCAATCGTATTGCGCGCGCACATGAGCGCGAGGTGGGTGCATCCGCCGCGCAGTCGCCGGTTACGCCGGCGGTCTCGGGTGCGCTGGCGGCGGCCGCCGCCGATGCGGAGTTTCTGGACCTGCGGTCCGTGCCGGCGGTAACCAACGCGGCCAACCCCGGCGGTCGCCGGCCGGTCGCCGCGGCGGGAGTTCGCCGCAATCACCGCGAAGTATTCGCGCTGGCTCGCACGATGCTGGAGAAAGGCGCCTCGACGGATGCGGTCAAGGCGGCGGTGCCGATCAGCGATGGTGAACTGGCCCTGTTAACCGGGAAATAAACAGAAGATCGGAGAGATATATGCCCACGCAGAGTCCCTTTCTGACATTCAAGATCGAATGTCCCATCTGCAAGACGGTTAACGAATTCGAGACCGTGCGGGTCGGCGCCTACACGGAACAGGGCAGAGATACCGATTTCTGTCCGGTCGACATCAAGTGGCGGTTCCCGCGATACGAAGGACACAACCCGCTGCTGTATTTCACGGCAACCTGCAGCAATTGTTTCTACACCCGCGAGATGAACAACCAGTTCCGCGACTGGAAGGACGACACTCACTTCAAGACATACCGGTTGAAGGCGATCAAAGACCAGCATCTCGAGCAACTGTCGCTGGCTGATTCGCCGGTGAAGCGTCTGGGCAACGCGATTCATCACGGCCGCCATCCCAACGAGACGGCGATCGTGAAGCTTCTGCTGGCGGTGTTCGACGAATCGCTTTCGGACCGTCCGCACGCGCTCGATCTGGGCCGCTTCTATCTGCGCATCGCGTGGGTATTCCGGGACTTGTCGCGCGGCGAAGACGCCGGCATCGCGCTTCTCCGGGGCATGATGCACGAGATCGACACGCGGTACGCCCAGATGAAGTCGACGGTGGAGTCACTGACGAGAGACGTTTCCGACTTCACGACGACAGTGGATTCGCACTTTGAGTCGCCGCACCTGTCGGCGCACATGCAGTCCGAAATGCTGTCGCACCGCGAGCTGTACAACGCGGAGATCAACGCTCTCAAAAACGATATTGCCGGATGCGAGGCACACCTTGCGGCCGTGCGCCAGCTCTTGTACGACCATCGGACCGCGCTGGTTGGCGGCGCCGACGGCGCCGGACCGGGGTTCGGCCAGTATCCGTCGTTCGAGAACTTCCTGGTGGATCTCAAGAGCATCTGGTCGGGCGCCGTGTGTAACGAACCCGACGCGCTTCGCAAGGCGGTGGCGTATTACCGAGAGGCGTTTGCGAAGGGTCGCGACATTTCGCCGGGCAACCAGCAGATACAGGCGTCGTATCTGATCGCGGAGCTGTCTCGTCGAGTGGGCGATCACGAAACCGCGAAGGAATACTTCGCCAGCACCATCAAGGCGGGCCAGGAGTTCATTTACCAGAATCGTCACGATCAATCGCGGACAATTCTGGCGCGCAAGATACTGGAACTTGCAATCGAACAGGGACGTTCGAATCTCGCCGTGTTGAAACCGGCATAAACAGGCACGAAAGCGAACAAAACGGTGGCGCAGACGATACCATTACCGCACAACCAGGAGCTGAAGATCTGGGAGAAGGTCACGCTCAAGGTTGGCGAGGAACGCGAGGCAGGCACGTACTCCGCCCGCATCGAGGACTTCATCAACGGGGGGATCGTCATCACGAATCCGGAGTACATCCAGGGTCGCACCCTGCTGCGCGACGGTGTCGTGGTGACGGTGCAGGTGACGCGAGACGACGCGGCGTACGAGTTCGAGTCGAAGATAACGCAGCGCAACGGCGGGGGAGCCTCCTATGCGATCCTTACCCCGCCCAGGAAGATCCGCCGCGTCCAGCGTCGCAGTTTTTGCCGGATCGACCTCAGCAGCGGCGTCAAATATGTCGTGCTGCAGAATGGCGCCGCACCGCGCGACGAGAACGATCAAATTCAATGGATACAGAGCCGCACGGTCGATGTCAGCGCCGGCGGCGCACTGATCACGACCAACGGCGAAATCCACCGCAACGACCTGATGCTTCTGCAGATGGAATTATTCGTGGAAATCGGTCTGCCCGACGCCGTCGCCGCGATCTGCCGCCGCGCATTAAAGACCGAGACCGGTCATACGGCCGGCGTCGAGTTCATTCGCACGTACGACTTGCCCGACCACCTCAACGATACGCAGGTGAAAGCACTGCCGGGTAGCGTGAAGCGGTTCTCGGACATGGTGCAGGAGCGTCTCTCGCGGCATTTGTTCGACCGGCAGATAGAATTGCGAAACAAGGGGTTATTGTAAGATGTCACGCCCCGCGCTCGAGTTGGCCGCTTTTGGGACGGAGATCGACGCATTGCGTCTCGATTTGTCTACCCTGGTCGGGCATGACGTAAAACTGTACTCGCAGCAGTTCCCCGGCAAACAGCTCGTCACCCGCGTCATGGCGTGCGCCGGTCGAGAGATCCGGATCAGCAACGCCGGGGGGGAAGGCCTGGTCGACAACCTGGTCAGCCGACAAACCCTGGTCGTGAAATTCAAATACAAGGGCCAGTATATCGCGGTCCGGGCGAAGCTCAAGCGCACGCAGGGCGGTCGATGTTTTCTCGAGCTCGATGAGCGCGTGGTCCCGCTGGCGCAGCGACGGTTCGCGCGCATGCCGATGATGCGGCCGGTCGATCTCGCCGCCTACCCGAGCCGCACCTTTTCGCCGGTCGATATCGCGCGCCTTCGGTGGATCAAGACCGACACGGTCAATTTCTCCAGCGGCGGAGCCCTCGTGCACTTCTCCAGTTTCGTTCAGCCGGACATTTTACTACTGATGCATTTCGATCTGCCGAAAAAGATTCTTCCGGACCTCGTTCTGGCGCGTGTCCGCCACTGTTTCCAACTGGACTATTCCCGATACAACGTCGGGGTGGAGTTTGTCGTCCGTGAGGCCGGCAACCGGCACGTCCCGCAGCAGCGGCTCAGCCACCTTCCGGACTCCGTATTCAGCTACACCGCCGCCGATCGCGAACGCAAAAATCACGAAATAGAAGCATGGATGCAATCCGATGTCTCCCGGTAGACGGGAAGGGGTACTAACATGGCAACAAAGGGCAAAGTGAAATTCATCCAGGAAGTGCCGACCAACGGGACCGCCGTGGCCGCGCGCCGTCCGTTCCGCGTAGAGAGCGACAACCGCCGCCGCTTCGTGCGAATCGAGATCGCATCGCCGGTTACGCTGAACAAGATCCGCGACGCGGGCGGGCACTTCTGGCCCGAAGGGGAGTGGCACGTTATCAACGGAACGATCCTCAATATTTCCGCCGGCGGTCTGTTGGTGGAGCTCGACCAGCAGGTGTTCGAAGGCGATGTGGTCGCCCTGCACTTCATCATGCAGGAGACCGAGGCGCTCAACGACGTACTCGGTCTGGTCAAGAGAGTCGAGATCGATCCCTCGGGCATCCTTGCCGGCATAGCGTTTATCACCCGTGACGACGTGACGGACCTGTTGTCGCAGGGGCAGGTCGACCTGTTGCCGGAGTCGCTCGACGATTTCGAACACACCGTTCGGCGTGTCTTGAACCGTTACCTCTTTGAAGAGAACGCGACAGTCACCGCGTAAGGTCGGTGGACATGATTCGTCTATTCACTGCAGTCGCCGCGCTCTGGCTGGCGGCGGGCGGACTTGCCGCCGGTGAGCGTGATTTCATCCTCCGCGTGCAATCCGTGCCCAACGCATGGACGACGGACGGTCTCGAGGACGCCCTGGTGACCCGTCTCACACGGGACCAGAGCATCCGCGTCATCGTAGTCGATCCCGGCGATCCGGCATACCCGCCGTTTCCGAACGCCTCGCTGGATCTGGACAGCCTGACCAACTGGGGAGTCGAACGAGGCGGCCGGTACCTCCTGAGCCTGGTGGTGAAAAGCCAGCGGATCGAGCGCCGCAAGTCGTTTCATTTGCCGCTGGTCTTCCACAAGTGGGAGACAGTGGGGGTGCTGGAAGGCGAGTACCGGTTTGTCGATCTGCGCCGCGGCCGGTTGCTGGCGGGTGATCGGTTCACGACAGAACTGCCCGCGAAGCGGGTGTTTCAGGCGACCATGGACGACAACAAGTACGATCCCGACATACACCTTCGCCCCGACGAGAAGGGCATGTTGTTCGCGAAGTTGTACGACGAAAGCGCGCGGCAGCTTCTCGAGCTGACGGCGCAGTTTACAGGAGGCCGCTGAGTGGCGACACAGCGCAAAATCCCGACGGATCCTGACCCCACGCGCTTCTGGCAGAAGATCGGCCTGGTTGCGGACATTGCCGCCTATTGCCGCGGCAAGGCGCCAACGCCGTCGACCTTCGTCGAAGTCCTCAAGATGATCAAGACGATACTGCCCTTCGACGGCGCGACGCTGTATCTCAAGAATGACCGCGCAGACAGGTACGACGAGGTCGCCTCGCTGGGCGAGCGAGTCGAGCCGATCAGTTTTCTCCGAATCGGCCAGGGGAAAGGGCTGACCGGATGGGCCGCGGCCAGCAAGAAACCGGTGCTGCTCGCGGACCGACCCGAGTCCACCGACTTCGAGGGCGACGTCCTGTTCCGCAGCTTCATGTCGCTTCCGCTCCTGATCGACGGCGATGTCCTGGGTGTGGTCAATCTTGGCTGCCGTCGTCCGAAAGCGTTCGAGCAGAAAGACGTCCGGCTCATGACGGTGGTTGCGGACCAGCTGGCGATATCGATCGAGCGGCAGTTGTTCCAGCAGGAAATCGAACGTAAGAACAATGCCCTCGCCGAGGCGCACAACCAACTGTTGCTGGCGCACTCACAGAAGGTCGCCGCCGAGAAACTCCGGGTCGTACTCAAGATGGCTGCCGTCATCAATCACCAGATCAATAATCCGCTGGCGGTGATTGTCGGTAATATCCAGTGCCTGTTCGCCGAGGGAGAGGTGCCGAATCAGAAGGTGCTGTCCCGGCTGCGGCGGATTGAAGCGGCTGCTCTGCATGTCGGTGCAATCAATCGCAAATTGCTCGAGATCGATCACCTGACGGCCGAGGACTTCTTGGATACGGCGTCAGACTGGTACCGGCACCCCGGCGCCGAGGTGGAATGGCTCACCCCGGTCTATCCCTCGATGGAGGACTAAGATGAAATCGACCGGCAAACAGGCGCCGCCGCAGGCGCGTGATCTGGTCTCCGAGGTCGATCAGCTCAACGAGCAGGTGAAAACACTGGCGCTGAACCTGGCCATTTACCTCGCCAAAGCGAAAAGCAACAATCCGTCGAGCAGGCTGGAGCGGCTCGAACCCGACTTCATCCGGCTCGTCAACGGTACGGTCAAGGTGGTTCAGGAGATGACGGTGCTTCTCAACGCCGCCAAAAACCGGGAGGTTATGGCGTACGACGTACCGTCGGACAGGCAGCTCGAGGACCATTTATCGGTGCGGCTTCAGGCGATTGCACGTCAGTGCGCCAAAATCCTTGAAGACCTGGGGGAAAACCGCGGAACGGTCGGTTAAAGGCACGGGTCCAAGGGTGAGAGACTGGAGAATCCACACATAATGACGATACCTTATATATGGTCGACTGCCCCTGGTTCCGGCGGTCGATGGATCACTTGGTTGAAACAAAGGGACGTATCTCATGACCACCGGTAACCTGCAGAAGCTTACGCAGCGAGCCCAGGAGCGGGGAAATCCGTTCAAGATTCTGATCGTTGACGACGAGAAGTGGGTGCGCGAGGTGTTCAGGGATTTCTGTGCCTTGACCAGTGCGTTCGATATCGATATAGCCAAGAGCGGCGCCGAGGCGTTGCAGAAGGTGACCGATACCGAGTACGATCTGATCACGCTGGACTTGATCATGCCCGAGATGTCGGGTCTCGATGCGTTGATCGACATCAAGAAGAAATCACCGCGCGTGCCAGTGATGGTGATAACGGGCAACGCCACCGACAAACTGGTTCGCGAGGCCGGCGTGCTGGGGGCGTGCCGGGTCATGTACAAGCCCGTGCAGCTGGACGAATTTATCGGAGAACTGACCCGGGCGTTGGTGCGATAACGGACTGCCCTTCGGCACGGCCGGCGAGTGCGGCTTGTGGGGCGAGTGAAGCGAGAGACGTACACACGATGAAGAACTCGATTACCATTCTCGTGGTTGACGACGAGCAGATGATGCGGGATCTGCTGGCGAAAATTCTGTCCCGCGACGGGTACAAGATTCTGATGGCTGAGGACGGCCAGGCCGCACTGGACATGCTCGACAAACACCAGGTCGACCTCATCATCTCCGACATGAAGATGCCCCGGATGAACGGTTTTGATCTGCTCAAAATCGTCAAGAAGGAGCATCCGTCGATCGGCATGATCATGATGACCGCCTACGGCGATACGTACACGGTGAAGGATGCTCTGCTTCTGGGCGCCGACGAGTATCTGACGAAGCCGTTCAAGAGCTTCGAGGTATCGCTGATAGTCGAACGAGCATACTGGCGAATCCTCTCCGCCTCAGGGCGGGCGATGGACGCCGAAATCCAGGAGTAGTCCAGTTATGGCCGGCTCGTCGGTCTCAACGCGCAAACGCGTCCGCATTACCGTCTCGGGAGACTCGATGTCGGCGACGATGGTGCTGTACAAGCCGGAACAGGCGGACCCGCCGGTAACGGTTGACGAGGTCAAGGAAGCGCTTGAGGCCGAAGGCGTCATTTACGGGATCGACGAAAAGGAAATCGCTCGCGGCGTGGAAGAGCAGATCTATGTCACGCCGATCAAAGTCGCCGGCGGCGACCTGCCCAACCCCGGTGTGTCCGCCCGGTTCGACTACCATTTCGACACGACCAATCAACGCACCCCGAAGGAAGACCAGGACGGCCGAATCGACTACAAAGACATCAGTTTCATTCAAAATACCCACGTGGGGGATGTCCTTGTCACGAAGATCCCGCCGACCCGCGGGACGCCGGGGAAAAACGTGTTCGGCAAGGAAATCCAGGGTCCGATGGGTCGTGACATCCCGTTCAAACGCGGCACAAACACCAGGGTCTCCGATGACGGCATGACCCTCATAGCGACCGCCTCCGGCGCTATCGTATTCCAGAAGGGGAAGGTATCCGTCAACGACGTGACGGTAATTCGGGGTGATGTAGACTTCAACGTCGGCAATATCGATTGCGCAGGATCGGTCAAAGTGTCCGGCAGCGTCAAGACCGGATTCACGATCAAAGTCGACGGGAATCTCGAGGTCGAGGGCAACGTGGAGGATTCTACGATCGAAGTCGCCGGCTCGGTCTACATAAAGGGCGGCTTTTTCGGTGAGGGCAAGGGAATCCTCAGAGCCGAAAACGACATTGTCGTCAAATATGCCGAAGGTCAGCGCCTGGAAGCCGGCGGTACCGTTACGGTCGGCGGAGAGATCATCAACTGCACGGTAACGGCAGCCCACAATATCGAGGTCAAAGGCAACCGCGGCAAGATTATCGGTGGAATGGTCCGTGCCGGGAAATCGGTTCGTGCCTCGGTATTCGGCTCCGATGCCGGCACCAAAACGGTGGTCATCGCCGGCTACAACCCCGAGCTCATCGCCCGCTACAACGACACGGTCAAAGAGATAATGCGCCTGGCCGAGGACGCCAAGCGTATCAAAGAGGCTTTGTACTCCCTGTACCGGCTGCAAATGGACGGCAAGCTTCCGGCCGACAAAAAGGCCGCCCTCGCCAAGCTCGAAACCGTCCAGAAGGCGATCCCCGGCAGCATTGAAGAACTCGGCAAGCAGAAAGCCGAACTCGAAGAGAAACTCAAGCAGTTTGAAAACGCGAATGTCATCGCCGATACCATCATTTACCCCGGAGTGAGGGTGCAGTTTGGCGTCGTCTACCGCGAGTTTGTGGAAGAGCGCGAGCGGGTGAAAGTGACCTGCGACAACGGCCAGGTGATGGTGTCCGCGATCCGCGAATGACGCCCGCGGGGCACTCCCGCCTTCCGGTCCTATCCCCAATTCCCAATTCAGTACTCCACCCCCGCCTTTGAGGCCGTGAGAAGTCGACGTGCAAGGGGATGGAAAAATCGCTTGGCGAAGTCCGGCCGACGGGCTATATTTTTGCCTCCAAAAGAGATCGACGGAGAGGTGGCCGAGAGGCTGAAGGCGGCGGATTGCTAATCCGTTATAGGGTGTTAAGCTCTATCCAGGGTTCGAATCCCTGCCTCTCCGCTTGATACGGGGCGGGAGGACTGATTCCGTATCAGCCGCATTCTGTCGCGATCAGGGCGTACGTCTCTATCTCGATCTCAAAGACTGACCGCAGCGGCGCTGCCGAAGCCACCGCGACGGCCCCTCACCCAGGTGCAGGGCGTTCGATTAGCTTGCCTATGCCCGGGCATTACTTCAGCAAGAGCATTTTTCTCGTGTCGCTGAACTGTGGTGTCTCGAATCGGTAGAAATAGACGCCCGATGCCACCCTGCGCCCCGAATGATCGGTGCCGTCCCAGTCGACCGTAAACGATCCGGCGGGCAGCGACTCGTCAGCAAGCACCGAGATTTCCTGCCCGAGCGAATTATAGACGACCAGCCTGACATGTGACGCTGCGGGCAGGCTGAATCCTATACTGGTGGTCGGATTGAACGGATTGGGATAGTTCTGGGCGATCGAGAAGGCATTCGGCAGTGTCCCCGTGTCGTTTTCGCGAATGTCGGTGGGCGCGTTCACAAACGAATGCAACACACTGCCGAAAAAGGAATCAAAACCGCTCGTGCTGATATAGCCGACCTGAACGGGAATGTCGAATCCGTGCGTGACAAACTCCGCCTTTTCGGTCGTGGCGAGCGTGGTCGAGAACGGCAGGCCGTTGAAATACATGACGCTCGTTATGCGTCGCGATGAGCGTATGCGAAGGCAGGGCAGGGAATTGCCGTGGTACACGACGTCGCCGTACGCATCGATATCATAATCTGTGGTGTCATAGTACCTGGTCCAAAACGTTTCCTCGGTGGAATCGACGCGGTCGCGAACAATCGTCCAGCTGTCCTGGTAGTCGAGCGGAAAGCTGTATTCAGGTACCGGCAGAGCGCGAACGTCGACATACTCGGGATTCATCGCAGAGTGAAGTACCGTGCCCAGATCGCCGAACTCCGACGATGTCGATCGCAGAAACGACCAGGTCGTGTCGTTCGCGAAGATATAGCGCAGCACGACGGTTGCTGTCGGGAACGAATCGGTCGCCGGCGCGGCGGCCGGATCGACCGACAACCCGCCGACCGGCGCAGAGTAGGCGAGAGCGGAGAAATCCCAGGTGAAGCCGCCACCGCTCCCTGAGGTGACGCTGTTGAACAGGGTCATGTTCACGCCGTTTGCGTCCGCATAGTCCACCACGGTGCCGACGGGCGGTTGAAAGTCGTTGGTTGCGACGGTAATCTGGGCGTTGGCGGCCGACACCATTATCATGGCGACGACCAGACAAAGAGGCCACGTGAACATTCTTGCCATACGAGCGCTCCGATTTGAGTTTGTACGTGAATGAGATGTCAACGACCGGATCCCGAAGACGCGCCCTGCAGTGAACGCCCCGGCCGGACTAATAAATACATTATAGGGCGTACTTGTCAATGATTATAATGGGGCGCGGCAGCCGGCGGGGAAAATTCGGTGGCGTCCGGCCGGGAACCGTCGTATGAATGTACCTTCGCCCGCAGTCCATTTACACCTTACCGGACCGGACGGTAAAACAGGGAGGTACAAGAGAGCTTGTTACGGCCTTTCGCTGGACTCGGGTCGCGCTGTGCGGCCCTGGTGATCGATTTCGCCGTGCTGAGCGCCGTCTTTTTTCCGGTCACGCGGGTCGTGAAAGGCGTCTGGCTCATGGAGCGTTCCGATCATCTCTGGGGATGGGGCCGGCTCGTCACCGATCCTCTCTGCATTATCTTCCTGGGTGCGATCTTTTTGTACTTCATTGTCGCCGAGGGCTTGTTTGGAGCTACCGTAGGGAAACGTGCGGTGCATATTCGGGTGGTGGGGGCCGACGGATCACCGATTGATTTCCGGCAGGCGGTCGTCCGCAATCTGCTTCGGCTGGTGGACGGGCTGCCGGCGCTGAATATTCTGGGAGTTGTGCTCATCCTGCGATCATCCGAGGGCGCGCGATTCGGCGACCGGGTCGCCGCTACAAGAGTGGTGAGGTATTGACGTGGGTACGCCGACGAGAACACGCGCGAGTGCACCGGACAGCAGCATACTCAAACATCGATCAACAGGAATCATTCGAAGGAGCGACACATGACCGAAAGCCCGTATTCCGGCAGCGATGCACAGGCCTATATGAGCGCCGTTGACGCCCTGGTGGGCGACCGCGATCCGCTCGAGATACTGGACCGCGTCTACGAGACACTCAGCTCGTTCTTCAGCGGCGTCGCGCCGGCCAGGCTGATGACGCCGGAGCGAGAGGGGAAGTGGTCGATGCGCGATGTGGTCGATCATATGTACGATGTCGAGCTGATCTACGGGTATCGGACCCGGATGATCGTGACATCAGACGCCCCGCAGTTTCTGAACATGGACCAAGATGCGTGGGTGGACCAGCACTGGTATCGCGGGGTATCCCTGACTGAGCTGTTGTCGGCGCTTGATGCGACACGGGCGATCAATGTCGCGTTTCTTCGCTCCCTCACCACGGATCAAAAACAGCGTTATGGCGTACACAGCAAACGCGGGAATGAGACGGTCGCGCAGTTAATGGTGCGCTGGGCCGGTCACGACCTGCTGCACTACCGGCAACTCGAGCGCATCTGGGAGACGGTGAAAGAGAAGCGATAGTGGTGTCAGGCCGTCGGCCTGACACCACCGTGCAGGATCAAAGTCCGCTCGTGTCATCCTTCGACATGCTCAGGGTGACGCCGGGGGCAATTCGACAGATCACCAAGGGTCGTCCGGAGTGACCCCTCAGAGCTTTTCACTTTGCGGCGTCGGCCGCCGCGCCGAGCGACGCTATGCCGGCATTGGCGTTCGAAGTTGCGCCCCAGCGGTTACCGTCGAAGTACAGGGTTGTATCCGGACGTCCGATCGGCAGACCGAAAAACTGACCGGTCGCCGCGAGGCGGTCGCCGGTACTCTCGACTTCCCTGACGATACCCTGAATCATGTAACCGTGACATGACCAGCGATGACCATCCCAGGCGATCACGCCTGAACATCCCATCCCGTACGTGGAGCCCAGCCCGTTGAGACCGGCGGCGATCAGAAGGTTCTGGTGGACAGCGAGCGCAAACACCGGAGCCTCGAGACCGCGGGACATGGGCGAAAAGTACTCACCGTCCCAGGACGCGATGTGGAAGATCCTGTCGTTCCCGGCCGACGAAAAGTCGCCTGCGACAATCAACCGATCGTGGAATACGGACAGCTCAAAAACGGTTCCGTTGGTGCCGAACCGCCCGAGAGACACCCACTGAGTGCCGTCCCAGGCGACGATATTGCAGGAGCGGGTGCCGGCAACCGGATCAAACGAACCGGCAAGCACGAGCATGTTGTCGAACAGCGCTGCCGCCAGTACGCGCGGTGAGCCGGTCACCGCCTGCATGGGCACGCTCGAGTGCGCGCGATGAAAGACAGGACCGAGGGCCGGATCGAGAGTAATCGCGTACTCGTCGATCGCTACGGGGCCGGTGTACGCGGAGCCGATCAGTGCAGGTGCGGAAACCGAACCATCCGGGTTCAACAGCGCCGCCGCCGAGGGAATGCGCCCGGCCTGGGCAGCGCCAGCCGCAAGCAGGACCAGCGCGGCGACGAGGACGATTCCGAGCGTATGTATAGACGGACGTGACATGGCAACCTCCGAGGTTAATGTCTCGTGTTCGGGTCAGGTGATCTTCGATGTTGTTGAGTATTGTGCCCGGTACAGAGGAGTATACGACGGGCCGGAGAAGATGTTTCTGAAGATAGTAATCGAAATCCATAAATAGGCGGGACTGCGTACAGTTGTTCGACTGTTGCGCATCGCTGTTCAGAGTTTGTTATTTCGACGTCGGTCGCCGGTCGACACAATCGTTCCACGCCGATCCATTCAATTCCGAAACACCTCTGCCGAATACAGAGCAGTCCATTGCCGGAAGCCCGGAGCAGGTTCTCGCGTCGATAGCCACGGGACTGGTCCTGGTAACCGGGGTAAAAGGAACTTTAAAAAAAAGGGTTGGCATTGAATCTTTGCTGTGGTATCATCGTAATATCAATATGATATCACTTATACGGAGGCTTGTATGATTAAAGAACGTGAACGGTCCGTGATGTCGGGCTGGGCGCCGCTGGTGTTGCTGGTGATCGGGATACTGGCGATGGTTGCGTTGATGATAATCGCGCCACCGGTTGTCAAAATCGCAGCGGCGGTGGGTATAATCCTGTTTTTCTTTCTGCTGGCGGGTTTGTTTATGGTCAACCCAAACGAGGCGCGGGTGCTGCAATTGTTCGGTAAGTACGTCGGCACCGCGAAAAACGAGGGGTTGCGGTGGGCGAATCCGTTCTACAGCAAGAGGAAGATTTCGCTGCGGGTTCGCAATTTCGAAACCGGCCGCATGAAGGTGAACGATATCGACGGCAACCCGATCGAGATTGCCTCGATCGTCGTCTGGAAAGTCGTCGACACCGCCGAGGCGAGCTTCCAGGTTGACAACTATGAGCAATTCGTCAAGATCCAGTCGGAGTCTGCGGTACGGAATCTCGCCACGCAATACCCCTATGATTCTCATTCCGACGAGATCACGTCCCTCCGCGGCAACACGCTCACCATCTCCGAGCAGCTCAAGGCCGAGATTCAGGACCGGCTTGACCAGGCGGGGGTGGAGGTAATCGAAGCGCGGATCAGTCATCTGGCGTACGCGCCGGAAATCGCCGAGGCGATGCTTCGTCGGCAGCAGGCGGGGGCGATCGTCGCGGCGAGGCAGTTGATCGTTGAGGGTGCGGTTGGCATGGTTGAGATGGCGCTCGATGAACTGCAGAAGAAGCAGATCATAGAATTCGACCATGAGCGAAAAGCCGCCATGGTATCCAACCTGCTGGTCGTATTGTGTGGTGAGTCGGCCACGCAACCGGTGATCAATACCGGGACGATCTACCAGTAATCGTGGCGGAACGGAAGTCTTTTCTCATACGGATCGATCCGAAAGTACTCGAGCAGCTGCAGCGATGGGCCGACGATGAGTTGCGAAGTCTGAACGGGCAAATTGAATTTCTGCTTCGCAAGGCGCTTCGTGATTCGGGACGATCCAAGAGCCCGGCTGAGGGAAGGGGAGGAACCAGGCGAGATTCTTCCTGATTCCTCGGTGACGTTCTCTCGCGGGGCAGCCGGGGCGGTTATTGTTGCCGAATGCCTCTTCCGGCGTTCGCCGCAGCGCGGGTCTCTACTTCTTGGCGTACGCGATGTCTGCGCAGCGGGTGATCAACTTGGCGGTGCGGAACTCATCGGGGGCGATACCGACCAGGTCGATCTTGAATTTCCTGCCGTTGCCGGCGGCTATGTTGCCCACCGCGATATCATGTACGCCGCCAGCAAGGAACAGGCGCATTTCCACTCCATCGAGAGGGATAGAGGCGCTGTTAACGATCTCGCCGGCTAACCGGTAGCCGTCCGAAGACTTCGTTACCGATGCGTCTCTCAGATAGAGGTGTTCGCCAACCGGCTGCAGGCCGCGTTCCTCGAAGTCCACCGTGGTCTTGGCGGAGAAACTCCTGGTATCAGCATCAACCATCAGATAGCTGTAGTAATTGTCCCAGAGCTGGAGGGTCATAACCCTGGCCTGTTCGCTCTGCCGAGAGGCCATCCATCCGAGACCAAACGCCGCGAGCGTAAGCGCCACGTGGAGGGTCTGGCCCAGAGTTACGGTGTTTTTGTACCACGGCCGTTTGATCGGCGCCGACTCGCTCGGCGAATTGTGAATGCCTTTATTTGTGGAATCCATGTTCATTGTACCCCTGTTCGTGCCGGGAGAAGACCGGCTATGTCATTGCCTTTTAGTACTCTATCGGCGGAGCAAGGCGAAAAATAAACACCCAACATTCTCCACTTTTCACCCGGAGAGAGACGAAAAAGCGGCCCGACGCTGCTTGTCAGCGCCGGGCCGCGACTCAGGGATATGGAAAGAGAGGTTACTTCAATAGCATCATCTTGCGGGTCTCGGCGAATTCCGAACTTTGGAGTCGGTAGAAGTAGACACCGCTTGACACCAAACTGCCGGACTGATCCCGTCCGTCCCAGGTCACAATATGACCGCCCGCTTCGACGCGGCCATCAACGAGCGTTGTCACGCGCTGTCCAAGGACATTGAATATGTCGAGCCGCACGTCCTGCGCCACCGGGACGGTGAACGAGATCTGCGTGCTCGGGTTGAACGGGTTCGGGTAGTTCTGGCTCAGTTCGAACTGCTCAGGCAAGCCATGGGCGCTCGACGCAGTCCTGACTATGGTGAAAAACACGTCCCGATTGTCGCCGGTAACGTCGATACCGGTCAAATCGCGCATGTCGGCGACTACAACCGGGCCGTCGGCGCCGATTCCCTCGCGCAATTCGTAGGTATCTTCGCCCATGAGCGAAACGTCCCACGCCAGGCTCGCGGTCACCGCACCGCGAAGCGGGTCGTTTCCATGCGGATTGATCGCAACAACCCAGGAGTCACCGTGGTCATCGAATGAACGAATGTCTCGGTAGTACGGCCGGGACATGTCGTCGCGATACAGGTTTAACCTGACGGCATACTCGGGCGCGGGGGGCGGGGCGATCAGCGAGGACGCGATGTTATCGGCGCCGAGTTCAACTGACGCGCGTGTAACCATTCCGTCGACCGCGCGTACGGCGTGCAGCACGAGCCTGCTTGCCGCCTGGGTGATCGCCGCCGCGGGCTGCGCCGGCGCCGATCCTCCTCCGCAGCTCATCTCCAGTTCTGCGTCGGGGCTGATCTCCACCCAGTAGCCGCTGCCGGCGGCCGTTTGAGTCGCCGGCTGATAGCTCGCGTCAAATCCAAACATCGCCTGCAGGGCGCCCAGCGGCAGTGTCGACGGTGTACTCGCGCAGTTCGGCGCACCAACGAGATGCCACCCGTCGCCAAGTATCATGTCACAATCCGGGACCGGCGTTCCGGACAACACGACATCGATCGCGGTCGGCACTTTGATCCAGTATCCAGTGCAGGGCTGCAACACGGTCGTTTCGACGTACGTGCCGTTGAACTCGAACGCCACTTCGGCAGTGGGGATGATCTGCTGCAGATCGGTTGATTGCGGCACGACCGGCAGCGAGACGAGGTTCCAGCCGGCCGACAGCGACAGCGTTGCCCATGCCTGCGATGCGCAGGCATCGGACTCCCAGTGGACCGTGTAGAAACGCGAGGTCTGAACGTCACAGACCTCATATGTCGTGACCGTACGCATATCGGCAACGACCACCGGCCCGTTCGGGTCGGCGCCTTCGCGAAGTACGTAGTGGTGATCGGGGCTGAACTCGAGCGGGTTCCAGCTCAACGTGGCGCAGCGCGATGTCACGGGTGAACCGGAATTGCCGTGAGGATCCAGTTCAAGCGTCCAGAAGTAGCACTGGTCGCCGACCTCTTGTATATCTCGGTAGAACGGTCCGCCGAGATCCGCGCCGCGCAACTGCAGGCTCGCCGTATATACGGGTGGCAGCGGGCTGGCCGACGTTGTCTGCGCAGCGAGGTTGACGCCGATGATGACCGATCCATTCGTCACCGCGGTGCCATCGGTTTCACCCTGCACGTGCATGGCCGCGGACCAAAGCGAATTCACCGGGATATCGGTGACCGTGATCATCACGTCGGCAGAATCGCCCGCCGACGAAGCATCAATCGCCCGGAACCGGACCGTGTACGAACCGGCCTGCAAATACGACGGGGTAAACGAAAAGCTCGCGGTATTGTTGCCGTTGTCCGTAAACAGCGCGTTTTCCGGCAGGTCGGCCGCAGACAGTGCCAGCGCATCGCCGTCGGGGTCATCGGCCGTGATGGTCAATTCCAGCAACTCGCCTTCAGCCACGAACTGATCGGCAACGGCTGCCATGACCGGGGAGCGATTGACGTTCGCAACCGTGATAGTCACCACTTCGTCATCGCTGTCGATGCCATCGCTGCAGACGAAGGTAATATCGTACGAGCCGGACTGATCGAACGACGGCGTGAAGCTGAAGGCGCCGGTGCCGTCACCGTTATCAACGAATGTCGCGTTTTCCGGGAGCGGGGCGGCCGACAGGGACGGTATCGTGAGGTCGGGGTCGGACGCCGACACGATGAAGGCGAGGTTGTCGTTCTCGTTGACGGCTCGCGGGCCGATGGTCGCCAGCGACGGCGGCTGGTTCGCGGCGCCGACAGTGATCGTAGCCGATTCGTAGGCGACGCTGGCTTCGGTGGACGAGAACCCGGTCACTTTTGCCTGCCAGTGCTCACCGTCGTGCGTCTCAGCGGCGACCACGATATCTTCTCCGCCGGCATACATCGACGCAATCTGTTCGGGGGAGAGCACGTGATTGTACACGCGGGCGTCGTCGATCCGTCCTTTCCACGCGTATTCGCCACGGGTGGCGCCGACCAGCACGCCGGCGTCCGTTACGTCGCGCATGTTCAGCGGGACCGTGGCGGTGTCGACGATGACGCCGTCCAGATAGAGCGTCATCATGCCGCTCACGTAATCGAATGTTACAGCGGCGAAATGCCAGGTGTTCAGGGTCGCCGCCCCCGCTTCGGACTGCACGATTCGCCAGTCACCGTTTTGCCCTGCACCGAGCCGGTCATCGAAACTGCACCGCAGGCCGTGCCCGCCGGTGCTGGCGTTATTGTGGTCCCATCCGGAGAGGATGTGCGTGAATTCGCGGCTGGCGGTCCGGTAGAACCAGGCGGTTTTGGTGTACGACGACAACGTGGGGAAGATGCTGCCGCAATTGAGGAAACTCGAACCGTCGAATTCGAACGCGCCGTTGCCGTCATGACCGCCACCGGCGACCCACACCGGGTTGCCGGAGACAATGGCGTCATGTTGATTGCCCGAGTAGTCCTCGAGAGCGAAGGTCGGCCCGCCTTCGAACGGCATGTACAGCGTCATCAACGGCTGGCCCTCTTTGTACCAGGCCGTCGACGCGGTTGTCGACGCGAGGGTCAAGTCGTACGACGCCTGCAGATCGCCGGTGCCGAGCTGCTGGAGCGCCACATTTGCCACGCCGACTGTCGGCGCAGCGACGGAAACGACGAAACTCTGCTCGCTGGTTCCTTCGCTGTTGGCTGCCGCTATCGTGACCGGAAACGAGCCGGTCGTCGCCGGGACCCAGAAGAGCAGTCCGGTCAGGGGATCAATCGTCATCCCCGCGGGTCCACTGACCAGATTGAAGGTCGGCCGGGGACCGCCGGTCGCGGCGGCATCGTAGAAGTACCGTTTGCCGGCAATGGCCGACGTCTCCGGAGTTGATGTAATAACCGGCGACGTGGCGAGAACGGACAGCGGCGATGACTCGTATGTCGTTCCTTTGGCCGTCGCCGAAAACGGCGTGACCCGGGCCTGCCAGGTGTCTCCAACTGACAGTTGCGCGGGAGCGATCGTATTCGGTCCGCTCGACTGGTATAGCGCGGCCATCTGTTCTTTCGTGAGTGCGCGCGAGTATACTCGAACGTCATCGATACGGCCGACGAGGTTGGTTCCGCCCTGCACGGCACCGACCTGAATCGTCGGATCCGTAACATTGGCTTCGTTGACAGCCACGAACGCCGTGTCCACGGGTTTACCGTTGAGATACAGCGTGAGTGCTCCCGAGTCGTAATCGTAGGTCACGCCTACAAAGTACCACGTGTTCGCGGCTATTTCCCTCGGGCGGTCGCTTTCGGTAATCCGCCAGTTGCCGTTGTGCCCGGCAGAGATGCGACCGTCGAAGGTCACGCGAAGTCCGTGGCCGCCGGTCGCCTGGTCACTTCCGACGATAAACGCGTATCCGCTGGTTGTCGACCGGTTGATCCAGGCGGACGCCGTGTACGACGACGAAGTCGGGAATCCGGTGGCGGCCCGGATATAGCTGGTACTGGAGAGGGTCATGGCACCGAAGCCGTCGCGACCGGAAGTAGCCGACCAGACCGGCGCGCCGACGGGAATGGCCGCGACGCCGTTGCCGGACAAGTCATCGTACGCGGCCGCCGCGCCGCCTTCAAACGGCATGTGAAAGGTCATGATCGGAAGACCGTTGTGGTACCACGCGGTGGCCGATGTTGTCGCGCTGCCGCTGAGTTGATAGGTCGCTGAAACGGTTTCGTCGATGCTGTTCGTTCCGCCCGACGAAGAAACTGACAGATTCGTAATCTCAGGAACCTGAGCCGATCCGGTTTGACTGATGCCAACCACCAGCGTTCCAAGCAGTGCAATGGTCAGCAGGATCGAACGTGAACAATTCCGTTTGGACATACCTCTCCTTCTGGTTTCTCGGTGCATTGCGAAAGTAAAGGCAGGTATGTAGCAAGTAGCGCTCCCACGCGCAACGATCGTCAGAAATTGATAATACGCGCTAACTCGTTGTATTCCTGTTTGATACGGTGCAGGATTGCACGCCCGTGCCCATTGGGCGATTGACCGACAGGTCATTATGCATCGGTATGCACAAACTGTGGCATGTACATGCCGCATACAGGGCTGCCATCCAGCGAAAAGGTGAAAGATGACCGCTCAACCGGCCGGGAATCATTGGGTTCAGAGAACGCCCGCCCCCGTCGATATAATGCCAGTGTATGCCGACTGATGGGGGAAACGACGGCCCGCTTAGTGCCTTCCCGTCCTTCGGACTGATTCAAATCGCGGCTGGAGGAGAAATCGACCATGCTTAATGACACTACGGGACCCAAAGGACTTGGCGGTTGGCTGATACTACCTGCGCTGGGTCTTTTTCTGACGCCGTTTCTGATCGGCTCGCGGCTTTTCAGCGATTTTCTGCCCTTGTTCACCGACGGAACGTGGACGGCCCTGACGAATCCCGGATCGGAGTACTACCTGCCGGGATGGGGAGCCCTCCTGCTGTTCGAAATCATGGGCAACGTCTTTCTGATAGTGCTCGATCTTGTGTTGGTGGGCCTGTTTTTCATGGAGTCGCCGCGATTCCCCATTCTGTTCATTTGCTTTCTCGCTTTTAACGCTCTCTTCACCGTTGTAGACCTCATGTGGGCGCGTGCGATTATCCCGCTTGACGCGCAGATGGGACTCGACGGACTTCATAAAGTGACGCGGGCCCTGGGCGGTGCGGTCGTGTGGATTCCGTACATGGTCAGATCGAGGCGGGTGAAAAACACATTCGCGCACAAACGTCCGGTGTTTGTCTATGGAACGGCCGGCGCGAGTGAGGGCGATCCTTCCGCTAAGCCGCCGGTCCCGCCGACCAGTCTGCCGCAGGTACCGGATACGAACCAGCCCGGGGTACCTGACCAGGATCAGCGGGTAATAGAACAGTACCGAGCGGGGCAGTAGCACCCCACAGCCCTCCGCAGTTGCCATTCGGTTCGGGATCGCCCGGCAGGGCAAGCCCCTGAATTGGCGCCGAATCCGGTTTTGAAGAGCGAGAGGCGTCCGCCTCCGCTCTTTTTCTAACATCTCCTGATTAAATCCATGATCGCCTCTGCGGACATCCTGCGCGTACTGGGCAGGAACAAAAAACAGACCCGACAAACTGAAAAAAAGGAGACGATCATGAAATCAATGACCCGAATCACCAGAACGGCCGCCCTCGTGCTCGGCCTGGCCGCAGTTTCGATGTTGTGCGTCTCGTGCAGCAGCGACGACGACAAAAACCCGGTTAATTCCGGCGGCGCCGCACAGATCAATCCCGCGGTTGCCAATACAGTCGACAGCTATGTAACCAATCACCGTTGGGGCGGCGCCAACGGCCTGTGGCGGTATGCTATCCCGATGGAAGTGACTCCCCACGGTGACGTCTACTATAACGGCAAGTTGATCAACAATCCCACGCTCGGATCGAAAGAGATCGGTTGGAGCATGGCCGATGGCAACGCCACCAACGTCTGGATGGCGTTCGCCGAAGGCAGCGACGCAGACTTCTTCTGGCGCGATTCGGTTCGTGTCGATGAGCGGTGCGCTATGGGGTGGATTCAGAATCCCGGTGAAGGGAAACTCGATTTCCGGGCGCTGGCCCGGTAAAAGCTGCCGAGACAGCTTCCTCAGAACGCGTGGTCGGACAGTCTGCCCGGCCGCGCGTTTTCTTCATATCCATCGGTCTCGCAGCCAGGCGATTCGGTCGGCCGGACCGGTGATCTGTTCGGGCCGAAACGGCTCGGCTTTGTCGAGGGATACCACTCGGCGAATCGTGACCACGTCGGCAATTGAATCGAACGATCGTACCGCATCGTACTGACGGTCAAATGCCCCGGTACGGGTGCGTGAGTCGGACGATGGAGCGATCAGGTATCGGGGCCGGCGTTTCGATCCGAGATTGAAGTTGCGAGTCAGGCTTCTGCACATCGAAAAAACCGGTCTCCTGCAGCGATAGGCGGACTTGTCGGCGCAGCTTCGCTGTCCGCCGAACGGCTACAACGAGCCCGGTCCGAATGCGGCGAAATCCACGACGGGTAGATGCGGTACCATGCGTTTGGTCTGAGCCGGCGGCGTTTTTCCACTGGCGGGTGTGAGGTGTATATCGGCTCAAACAATACGCCTCCTAATCAAACCTGAACCGCCATTTCGGCCGCTCGCTAAGGGGCTGTCGCTGAAGCACGTGCGCCTGGAGTATCGATGCGCTATCCCGCCGCCTGGAGAAGGCTCGCCGGCAGCTTTCCGTCTGCGAGAAAACACCGCCCGAGTGTTAATATGGCCTGTAATGGTCCATTTTGCGGTCGCACTTCAGAAAAAGAAAAAAAGCCTTCCGAATGTCGGCTGTTTATGCTATTCTCCGGCGAATTTTACAGCGAAAAGCCGTGGCGAATGGATTGGAGAATTCAGCCAGTAGGGTGATGCGCATATGACGAAGTCCAAAATAACCGATCTGAGAAAACGACGGGCGAAACTCAGCCAGGGCGGGGGGCCCGACCGCGTAGCCAAGCAGCACGAAATCGGCAAGCTGACGGCGAGGGAACGAATTGACCTGCTGTTCGAGGAAGGGACGTTTCGCGAGTCGCTGCTGTGGATAAAACACCGATGTACTGCATTCGGCATGGCCGACAAGGACTTCCCGGGAGAGGGCGTAGTGACCGGCCACGGAATCTGTGATGGTCGCCCCGTGTATGTGGCCAGTCAGGACTTCACTGTAGCGGGCGGATCGGTCGGTGAAATGACCGGGAGAAAGATTCGTGAGGCGATGGATGCCGCATTGAAGACGGGCGACCCGTTCGTGATGATCAACGACGGCGGGGGCGCGCGTATCCAGGAAGGGGTTGATTCGCTTTCCGGATACGGTCAAATCTTCTACCGCAACGTGCTGCTCTCGGGCGTGGTGCCGCAGATCAGCATTATCGCGGGCCCGTGCGCCGGCGGCGCTGCATATTCGCCCGCGCTCACTGACTTTATCATCCAGGTACGCAGCGTAGGGCAGATGTACATCACCGGTCCGCTGGTAATCAAACAGGTGACCGGCGAGGAGATTACCGCCGAGCAACTCGGCGGCGTCGAAAGTACCGCCCACTATTCGGGCGTCGTGCATTTCGTCGCCGAGGACGACGAAGATGCGATAAATCTGACTCGGCGCATTCTGTCGTTTTTGCCCAGCAACAACACCGAGGATCCCCCGTTCCGGGCGGACCTGCACGAGGAAGAGGTGTTTGCGGATGAGTCGCTCAACAGCGTCGTCCCGGAGGACTCGTCCGAGCCATACGACATGCATGACGTCATCACCCGCATCGTCGACCAGGGAGATTTCCTCGAAGTCCAGGAGCATTTCGCTCCGAACATCATTGTCGGGTTTGGTCGACTGACCGGGTACACGGTTGGCATCGTGGCGAACCAGCCCATGGTCAAGGCCGGGGTGCTTGACATCGACTCCTCCGACAAAGCATCGCGCTTTATCCGCTTCTGCAACGCGTTCAATATTCCGATCCTGACGTTTGTCGATGTACCGGGCTTCATGCCCGGCGTGCAGCAGGAGTACAGCGGCATCATCAGGCACGGCGCCAAGATGCTGTTCGCGTACGCATCGGCAACCGTACCGAAAATCACGACCGTGGTCCGCAAGGCGTACGGTGGTGCGTACCTCGCCATGTGCGCGAAAAGCATGGGAGCGGACACGCTGATCGCGTGGCCGTCGGCGGAAATCGCCGTCATGGGAGCGGAAGGCGCGGTCGGGGTGTTATATCGCAAGGAAATCGCCGACGCTGCCGATGCGGAGCAGGCGCGCAAGGACAAGATTCAGGAATACAAAGACATATTCGCCAACCCGTATGTGGCGGCCGGTCACGGGCTGGTCGACGAAATCGTCGAACCCGCCGAAACCCGTCCCTATGTCGCACAGGCGCTCGAAGTCCTGAAGGCCAAACGGGAACTCCGTCCGCAGAAGAAGCACGGGCTGATTCCGCTGTAGGGAAGACGACCAATGAGCGAGGAATTGAGATTCGGCCTTGAACTGACCGTGATCGGCGTGAGCATCGTCCTGGGCGTCCTGTGGATTATAACCGGCTCGGTGTCATTGATCCGGCTGGTCGATCAGCGCTGGCAGGCAAACGAAAAACGCGCCGAGGAAGAGGCGACCGAGCGGGAACCCACCATCGATAGCACGACCCTGGTGCTGATCGCTGCGGCATGCGCCACCATGATCCAGGGACGGTTCTATATTCGTCGCGTCCGCCGCCTCATGCCGAGCACCGCGCAGACGGGCGTTTGGTCGATGCAGGGGCGCGCCATTTTGCATGGTTCACACGTGATTCCCAAGAAACGGTGACGTTCATAGATAGATGGTATCGCTGAAAACAATTCGGTAAGATGTAGACTCGTCCAGGAGCGCAATCGTGAAACTCAGAATAACGGTTCATGGTGTGGCATACGAAGTCGATGTGGATGTACTGGACGCGGGCGAGGGATTCCCTGCTTCGGCTCCGGTCCCCCGGCCCCGCTCGAAATCCGCGCAGCCTCAGCCATCGGCTGATCCGGCCGCACGACCCGCCGCGCCGGACACCGCGTCGTCGAATCAGGGTGGTGTCGCCTCGCCGATCGCGGGCACCATTGTCGAGATCAAGTGCAAGGTTGGTGATTCGGTCGCAAAGGGACAGGTGCTGCTGATGATCGAAGCGATGAAGATGAAGACGTCAATCGCCGCGCCCGCCGCCGGAAAGGTGAAAAGCATTCCGATAGCCGTGGGTGATTCGGTGCGCGAAAACCAGATGCTGGTGGTATTCGAATAACGGCCCCGCGGCCGTATCGAGAGAATCTATGGAAACCTTCCTCGAATTCCTGCAGGCCGGCGCGATATACAACTTCACGTGGGGCAACCTGAGCATGCTCATCATCGGCTGCTGCTTCATCTACCTTGGTATCTCCAGGAACTATGAGCCGCTCCTGCTGGTCCCGATCGGGTTCGGCATGCTGGTGGGCAATATTCCGCTGCGGTGGGGGGAGCTTCTCAGCATCTACGAAGAAGGCAGCGTGCTGTCGATATTGTACCAGGGCGTCACACAGGGGTGGTATCCGCCGCTGATCTTTCTCGGGATCGGCGCGATGACCGACTTTTCGTGCATGCTCGCCAGTCCGCGGCTGATCCTGCTCGGCGCCGCCGCGCAGGCGGGCATATTCCTGACCATCATCGCGGCCGTGATGCTCGGCTTCTCGGTTACCGATGCGGCGGCAATCGGTATTATCGGCGGGGCGGACGGTCCGACTGCGATTTTCCTGGCGTCGAAACTTGCACCCCATCTGCTCGGGGCGATCGCCGTTTCGGCATACTCGTACATGGCGCTGGTGCCGGTGATCCAGCCGCCGATCATCATGCTGCTGACGACTAAGAAGGAGCGCCTCATCCGCATGCCGCCCGCAAAGCCGGTCAGCAAGCGGCTGCGGATACTTTTTCCGATTATCGCCTTTCTTATCACGGCGTTTGCCGCGCCCGGCGCGCTTAACCTGCTCGGCTTCCTGTTTTTCGGAAACTTGCTGAAGGAATCCGGCGTCACCGAGCGACTTGCCGCCACCGCGCGTACCGCTTTTATCGACATCATCACGATCCTGCTCGGTTTGACCGTCGGGGCTTCGACCGACGCCAGTCGGTTTCTGACGCCCGACTCGATCAAGATTTTCGGGCTTGGCGCGGCGTCGTTTGCCTTAGCGACGGCGTCGGGCGTGCTCTTCGCCAAGCTGATGAATCTGTTTCTGAAGAACAAGATCAACCCTATCATCGGTGCGGCGGGCGTCTCCGCTGTTCCACACTCGGCGCGGGTTTGCCAGGTGATCGGGGCCCGCGAAGATCCTTTCAACTACCTGATCATGCATGCCATGGCGCCCAATGTGGCGGGCGTGATCGGTTCGGCCGTCGCCGCCGGCGTCCTGCTGGCGACGTTTGGTTGAGCGAACTGATAAGACCGTCCTGACAAGACCGGCTCGCGCAGACTGCGAAGGCGCCTGGCCCGACCCACCGGGCCAGGGACGGTAGGTCTTATTTATGGACTAATACGGTATATTTACTTGTCTTTAGCCAGGCGTCCCGTATATTGATGGAGGTTCGCGCGGGCCGCCTGTGGTGTTAACCACAGGCGCCATCGAAGACTCTCATCCACTTTGCCGGGGGGCGACGGCAGACAGCCCACAGATCCACAAACGATGTCGTACTGCGCCGTGCTCGGGACTGACGGGCCGGATTTCTTCCGTGCAGTTCCGTCGAACGGCTGACCTCCGGCGTGTGCGTGCACAACGCCGGACACACCTCTGTACAGGAGTATCAGCTATGATCGTGAGTTGTCTGCGAAAAACGGCGTTCGCACTGCTTCTGGTCGTCGCCGCACTCGATTGGTCGAAAGCGGACGTGCCCAACCGGTTCAGCTATCAGGGACGACTGACGGACGCGACGGGGACGGCGCTGCCAGACGGTTCGAAGGGTGTTCGTTTTGTCATTTACAACGATCCGACCTCCTCGAACCCGGTCAACGTCCTCTGGGACAGCGGCCCCACCAGTGTGACGACGACTGACGGCCTTTTCTCGGTCACGCTCGGCGAAGCCCCTATGCCGTCCTTTCCGTCCGACCTGTTTGCGGATTCTATGACCTGGCTCGGCATCACCGTTGGTGCCGATCCTGAGCTAAGTCCGAGAACACGCGTTGCCGCGGTACCGTACGCCATGCATGCCGGGTCCGCGGAAGAACTGACCGACGATCAGTATGTCAATGATACCGGTGACGTGATAACCGGCGACTTACAGTTTGACGGTCCCGCGCACCTCGCGAACCTCCAGCTGCTGAACCAGGCCGACCACTCCAATATCGCAATGAGGTACCAGGGGAACATAAAGGCCTGGCTGTCCAGTTCGCAGTATGGCTCGATCTTCCTGTATGACATCTCGGATCAGAATACGGCGTTTTTAAGCTCCGGCGCGTCGCTCGGCGGGTCTCTTCAGCTCTACAATCCCACGACACTCGGTGGCGTTATCGCGCTCGGGGGATCACCGTCAGGAGTGAGTTCACTGCGGATGGTAGACACCGCGGGAACCTATACTCACCAGTTTCTGGGGGTTCTGTCTGGAGATGCGTCCACGGTGCTTCCGCCCAACGCTATCAACTCAAACGAACTGGTAAACGAGCCCGGCCTTGCCGCCAATCGGTCCGGCAATATTATCGAGCTTAACAGTTCGACCACCATGCAGGATTTGACAACCGTCACGATCACAACGCCGACGGAAGGGTACATTTTCCTGCAGGCACACTGCTGGGTCGTATCAAGTAACACGACGGCCAACCAGGGCGGCTATATTCAGATAGACGAAACGGCGGGAGGCAGCATCCAGTCGCCGTACTACTCATTCAGTGGGGCCGATGGTTTTTTTAGTACGCAAACCAACTACTATAGTAACTCCAATCAGCGGGTGTATTTCAAGAGCGCGGGCACGTACACCTTCCGTCTCGAGGGGAGGCGCTGGACGAACAATGGTGTGGTGGCGGTCTGGTTTCCCTCGCTTACGGCGATCTTCCTGCCGACGTCGTACGGTTCGGTGACGACACTGGCATCGTCGTCCGGGACGGGCGGGTTTGAGTCAGTCGTACTGCTTGGACCGTCGAATGTGCCGTCGGTCCACAAGGCGCCGAACGCGGACAACCTGTACGAAGTTGACCTTCGTGAATTGGAGCTCCGGGCAGCTCGCGCACGGGCGGAGCTGGAAAGAGCCCGGGCTGAGGCTGATCGTGCAGAGATGGACCTGCGAATGGAGCAGGAACGGCGGATGCGTGACGCGGGTGATAGCGACGACAAGTAAGGGAACCTTCCCCACCGTTTATGGACGCATTTGGTAGATTTTTAACTTGCCGGCAGCATCGGTGATATATATACTGTGTACTGAGAGGAACGACCGACGCACATCGCCGCCGGTCCGGCCTCGACACGGGGCGCGTGTCTTTCAGAGGATATCTCGGATTAATACTCACACCGGCCGCGAACGTACGCACGCCGACTCTGTGCGTATAGGCATGCCGCAGTACACGCACTCGCCGATGTGACTTTCATTCAGACGCAGTTTATTCAACCGGGCATTTTGGTTGGCGTTGATACATGGGAGTCGGAACCATGAAAGAAGCGACAGTCGTTCTTGCGGCAGTGTTTTTGTTTTGTTCGGCGGCCGTCTCCAACGAAGTGCCCAACGTAATTTCGTACCAGGGACGGCTGACCGACGCGGGCGGCAATCCGCTGCCGGACGGTCCGAAAGGGATGCGATTCATAATCTACAACGATTCAACCGCCAGCGCCCCGGCCAACGAGTTGTGGGACAGTGGACCGGTCACGGTAACGACAACCGACGGCCTGTTTTCGGTCCGTCTGGGCGCTCCTCCGATGAACCCGCTGAATCTCGGCATCTTCGGCGACGGTGACTTCATCTCGGACAGTCTTGCTTTTCTCGGCATTACGGTAGGGGCGGACCCGGAGATATCCCCCCGGACCCGCCTGACCACTGTCCCGTATGCATGGCAATCGGTGCTTTCCCTTCAGTCACAGGTCACCGATTTCGTCACCGATGATGGCGTGATCAGTTCCAGTATTCGGGATTCGGCGGTGACGGTCGATAAGCTCGCGCCCAACGCGGCAACCGCGATCGGGGAACTGGCGCCGAGCCCGGGGTATGCATTGACGGTCAGCACCTTGCCGGTTGCTCTTTACGGTGTTACTATCCAGGCGCCCGGTCCCGGTTACCTTCGGGTTACCGCCACCGGTCAATCCTACCTGAATGCGGATGCAACTTCGTCGTCCAGCCTCACAGTAACATACGGACTCGGCCTCTGCGATGCCCCTGGGACTTCCAGTCCAGCCAATTGCGGTACAACGTACGAGAGTGTATTTGCTCAGGACGCGGACAATGCCAGCTCCAATAATCCCACCCATTACTTCGCTCTCTCCAGAACGGTAGATATTCCGAGTGCGGGCTATTATACGTTTTGGCTTAATGGGAATACCAATAACGCCGCGTATGCGTTGGGTATCTGGGGCTATGTCGTCTTCAGCGCCACGTTCGCTCCACGCGAACTCCAGATGAGCGTGCCGCTGAAACTGCAGGAGCACCAGGACGACAAGGTGACCTACGGCATCCCGGAATCGCAAATGAATGAGACAGAATAGACAATGACGATATCAGGACGTTTGTTGAGGGAAATCACAATATGAGAACGCTAGCGCGGCTTCTGATGTATGCGGCGATCACCGCTTTGACGGTCGGCGGCGCATTCGCGAAAGATCGTACGCTTGACGAGCGAACTGTCGAATCGAAACGCAAGCCCGCACCGCCGGCGCAGCAGCAAGCCGCGCCGCAGCCCGGTTCGGTCGAACAACAGTCGGCCGTCGTGTCACCGGAACCCCGCCCGGATTCGCCCGCCGGGACATCGCCGGTCGTTACGGAACAAGTCAAATCGCCGATGGCAGGCGAGCAGATCAACTGGTGGGTGATCGGCGGAGGCGGCGGCTGGGGTTCGTCGGCCAGCTTCCAGATGAACGGTACGATCGGCCAGACAGCGGTCGGCGTCGCATCGTCAGCCAGTTATACGCTCAATCAGGGATACTGGCAGGATTTTGCCGGCGGATCGTCCGGTTGCTGCACCGGAAATACGGGGAACGTAAACGATGACGCGGGCGGGAACGTCGATTTGTCCGACTTGATCTATCTGGTCAACTTCCTTTTCCTGGGTGGTCCGTCCCCAGTCTGTCAGGCATCGGCCAACACCAACGGCGACGCGGGCTGTAACATTGACTTGTCCGATCTGATCTACCTGGTCAATTTCCTGTTCCTCGGCGGGTCCGCTCCGGCGGCATGCCTGCCCGGCTGTTGAAAGTGATCCGTCGCAGAGTCAACGGCATCCCACATACGGGCCACCCGCTGAACAGCGAGTGGCCCGTTGATTTCGGCTTCCGAATTTTTACTCTTTCTTCGCGACCGAGAATCTGTTACCTACCGGCATGCATCGTCGCCACGCACATTACCTCGCATTCGTGACGCGCGCTCTCTCAGTAGGGGCTGTCGCTTTGACAATGTCGCTTTTCGTAGCCTGCGGTTCCGGATCAGACAGCTCGCAGGCGACCGAACATATCCCCGAACGGCAGAACGGCGTCCGGGTCACACTGTCGTGGACGGCGGTCGGCGACGATGGCGAGGTGGGGACCGCTGCTCGATACGAGATCCGCTACGCGTTAGATTCTGCTGTACTCCGCGCCTCCTGGGACAGGGCCGCACCGGTTTCCAATATTCCCACACCGTCGCCCTCGGGTTCGAAAGTATCCGTGACGAGGGTTCTGCCCTTATGGCCGGACACGACCTACTACTTCGGAATCAAGGCTGTCGACGAATCGGGCAACTGGTCATCGTTGTCGAATGTCAGCGTTGTTCACACCCCGGAAGACACCACCGCATCAGGCCGTCGCGACCGGCGTCGACGCTGACTGTTCGCCGCACAGCCGGCGCGGTTGCGCGGCGGCGTGTGCGATTCTTCCGTGATCACTCGCCGCCAGAAAATACTTGACAAGATACTCTACGAAAATTATTTTGTTTCCACATCGTAGAGTGCTAACGCGATTTTTGGATAAAGATGTGTGAAATCGCGCACAAGCGATGGTCTCGGTCGAAGTTGTGGAACGACTTTTCGAGTTGTAAGGGTGTGGGGTCAATCCGGGGACCCGCATTTTATCAGCAGCAGCTTTGACGGCGTCGTCGCAACATGGCGACGCCCAGGAATTGCCGAACGCGGCTGTGCACGTCGTGCGCAATCGCAGTGATATGCCTTCAGATAGACTAACCGCTGTGGAGGTGAATCGGCATCGACGGTCCAGTCATTTATTCACCACGTTTTAAACGCATTTACACGTCTTAACCCGGCCGCATATGTGCGGCGCCGCCGTGCGGATGTGTGCCGACGTACCTCAAACACTTTGCTACTCCGACTGAAGGGAGGTGACTGCGGGTGATCTACTTAATCGATCCGAAGGATGTGACCAGCCAGGTCTGCATTCTTTATTGCAGCAAGAAGTGCAAGGGTGTCGTGTATCCTTTGTACGGGGTTCCGATTTAGGCGATACCCCGCGTTAGGTGATCGGCATTGCTTATGGAATGTCGTTATCACCGTATCGCACGAACAGTCAGTGCAGAGTGAAACCTGAACCCACTGAAAGGAGGTGAAACAAGAGTGATTTATCTCATCGATCCAAGCGATGTGACGACGCAGGTCTGCAGAATTTATTGCAAGACCAGGTGCAAAGGTGTCGTGTACCCGCTGTATGGCGTACCACCGATTCCGATTTAATGCACGCTGCACAGCCTTGCGAGGCTGTATGCCCGATTCGGACACCGTCGGTCTGAACCGTGGTTGAGACACACGATTCAAGGGCAACTGCACCGCAATCACTCGCGCAGCTGGGCGCGATCGGTGCCTGCAAATTATCCGATTTGCGGAGGGTTGTATTCGGTTCGGCCGCACGCCGTGCCGATCGGGAGAAACGACGGTGCGGGAAGGGGCGACCTTTCCCGCACCTGGTCAACGACGTGAATAGGGACGAAAGCTGATTGGTTGAAACTCATGTTTAAGGTATCGCGGTATAATCACTTTCAGTCCGGGCCAAACGGGTACCACATAGCGTACAACGCATGCAGCGGTGCGGTGGCACTCATGACCGATGAAAACTACGCTGCCTACTGCGCGCTCGCCGCGAAACTGGGCAACGGCGAGTCGCCATCCTTTACCGAGGCCGAGCAGCAGTTGCTGCAGCAGCTGATTTACGGCCGGTTTTTATACGACGACGCGCGCGACGAACTCCGTTCCTACAAATTCCTCCACCGCCGGACGCGGTTTGAAACCAGCACGCTCGGCCTCGTCATCGCCCCCACGATGGCCTGTAACATGGCGTGCCGGTACTGTTTCGAGGGCAACAAGCGAGGCCGGATGTCGACCGAGGTGATCGACAGCCTGATTGCCTTCGTGAACCGTCAGGCTGCGCAGCTCAAGCATCTCGACGTCTGCTGGTATGGCGGCGAACCCTTGCTGGCCATGGATATTATCGAGCGGCTGACCGCCGCGTTCCTTGAGGTCGGCACGTCACACGGCATTCCGTACGACGCATCGATGATCAGCAACGGCTATCTGCTTACGCGCGAGACTGTCGATCGACTCACCGAGCTGCACGTTCGGCAGGTGCAGGTCACGCTCGACGGACCGTCGCATATCCACAACCGCAAGCGGCCGCTGAAGAACGGCAAGGAAAGCTTCGATCGGATAATCGAGAATATCACGTATGCCAGCGGGCTGATGTCGATCAGCGTCCGCGTTAATGTCGACCGCACGTTCACCGCCGATATGGTGCAGCAGTTGCTCGACGAGCTTGCGCGAGCCGGGCTGCAAGAGCGGGTGGCGGTCAATTTCGGCAAGATCGAGTCAGCCACCACGGCATGCGCCAATATCGCAGACCAGTGCTACGAGAACCGGGATTTCGCCGCGATAGAGGCGGCGTTTTACCGAATTCTGCTCGATAACGGATTTCGGATCGAGTCGCTGCCGTCGCCGTCAGCGACCGTCTGCATGTCGCAGCAGGTCAACTCGTTTCTGATCGACCACGAGGGCTACCTGTACCGATGCTTCAATTATGTCGGCGACCTGTCCAGGGCGACCGGGAACATCAAAGAGCCTATCGACTTCCATCATGAAAATTTCCAGCGCCTCTTCGCCTTCGATCCATTCGAGGACGAGAAGTGCCGCGACTGCACGATACTGCCCATCTGCATGGGCGGATGTCCCGCCCGCCGCGCCGAAGGCGTCGCCTCCGGCGACCAGCTGTGCGACAGCTGGAAGCACAACCTTCAACCGATGCTCGAAATAATCGCACGCGAACGACAGCAGCGGATGCAAGCCGCTGTGGAGGAGAAGTCATGAGCGAGTTTCAGTTTTATCCGCAAGCCGTCGTCTGGGAGATCACGTTTGCCTGTAATATGCGTTGCCTCCACTGCGGCACGGCCGCCGGGAAGAAACGTCCCGACGAACTGACGACCGACGAAGCCCTGGCCCTGATCGACGAGTTATGCGCGCTCGGGGCGGTGGACATCACCCTCTCCGGCGGCGAACCGCTGCTTCGCACTGATTGGCCCCTGCTGGCTAAACGAATCAACGACAACGGCGCGAAACCGTACCTGATCACCAACGGTATGGCGGTCACGCCGGAGATTGTCGATACCTTCGTCGATGTCGGCCTTCGCAATGTCGGCGTCAGTTTCGACGGCGTCAAAAAGACCCACAACTTCATCCGGCAGCGCGAGGACAGTTACGACCGGGTGATCAACGCGTTCCATCTGATGGCCGCCAACCCCCGGTTGAAAAAATTCTGCGCCCTGAGCCAGATCTCCAACATCAACCTCGACGAGATGGAGACGATCCGCGATATCCTTATCGACAGCGGTGTGCCGCAGTGGCGCATCCAGATGACCACGGCCACCGGCCGCATGAGGGAACACGGCAATCTCGTCATGTCGATCGAGAACTTCCCGCGTTTCGTTGACAAGATCCTCGAACTGAAACAGGACAAGCGGCTGGATATCGATGTCGGCGAGAATATCGGTTACTACGGCTGTAAGGGAACGATGTTGACTGACGGCCACCCGTACTGGGGATGTTTTGCCGGAACGCGGGGACTCGGGATCGAGTCCAACGGCGATATCAAGGGATGCCTGTCGATGCCCGAGCAGTTCGTCGAGGGCAATATCCGCACGCGTTCCCTTACCGAGATCTGGAACGACCCCGACGCCTTCGCGTACAACCGCAAATTCAAGCGAGAGTCCGCCGGCGGTTTCTGCAAGCAGTGCAAGTATCTGCCGATGTGCCGGGCCGGCTGTGCGACGACGGCAGTTTCCGCATCCGGGTCGCGGGGCGACAACCCTTACTGTATATACCGGATTGAGCACGGGCAGGGGCTGCATTGCCAGGACAATGAGCTGATTACCAACCTGCTGACCGCGGTTTATCGGCAGATCGGCGAGGAGATGCCGGCTCAGTGAGATACGGCCATCGGCCGCTGATGTCGAGTGTTTTTGATGTGCGCCGGGCGTTGCTATCGACGCCCGGCGTGCGTATTATACGGCGCTGAAATCTAGCGAGGGAGTGACCGACTACCGGTTACGACTATGACGGCGAAAAAGAGCAAAGTCCAAAGGCTGTGGTGTTACCTCCGCCCCTACTGGGGTCTGGAGTTGCTGACGCTGTTCGTGATGACGATCATCGCGGCGCTCGCGCTCGTCCTTCCCGGCGCCGTCCGGTATCTTATCGATGATCTGATTCCGACGCTGCTTGCCGGAGACTCCGCCAGCCCCGATATCACACCGATCGTCATGTTCGGGCTGTTTCTGGTCGGTGTCTATCTGGCCAATGTATTGTTCTCCTGGGTCCGTGATTATCTCGCCGGTTATATCGGCGCGCACATCATCGCGGACATGCGAACCGCACTCTTCGCACACCTTCAGTCGCTCTCGCTGCAGTTCCATCAGAACAATCAGGTGGGGGAGATCATGTCGCGGATTCTCTCCGACGTCAGCCGCGTGCAGAGCCTGCTGACCTCGACGCTTCTGATGTTCTTCACCAACATTCTGCTGCTGGTGGCGATTCTGATCTACCTGCTGAACGTCAACTGGTACCTGACGGTTATTGCGATCATTCCCGTGCCGCTGACGGTGGTGATTACCTCGTTTTACGGCCGCCGCCTGAACAGGATCAGCCGGTGGTTGCAGGAAGCCATCGCTTCGCTGTCCGGGCGAATACAGGAGTCTTTTACCGGCATAAAGACGGTCAAGGCGTTCGGACAGGAAAACCGCGAGGGCGGCCGCCTCCGCACGATCGTCGACCGTATCACCCGGCTCTACGTCCAGATATCCGTCAATACCTCGCTCTCCGTCAATGTCGTGCAGTTCATTTCCATGCTGGGACCGATTGTCGTACTCGCCTGGGGAACGTATTTGATCGCACAGGGACAAATGCAGCTCGGCGCTCTGATCGCCTTCTATATGCTGTTGACCTATTTGTACAGTCCGGTCGAAGGGCTGGCATCGCTGCATATCGAGGTCAAGTCCGCGATGGCGTCGGTCGACCGCATCTTCGAGTACCTCGATATCCCCGCGACCGTTGTCGAGCCGCCGAACCCGGTCGTGCTGTCGCAGCCTCGAGGCGAGGTCGAGTTGCGACATGTGCGTTTCGCCTACGAGGGCAGTAACGGCTTTCGACTCGAAGGGATCAATCTGCGAGTGGCGGCGCGGGAGAAGGTTGCCATCGTCGGACCGTCGGGCTCCGGAAAAACTACAATCATCAATCTCATTATGCGGTTTTTCGATCCGGACGACGGGACGGTCACGCTTGACGGCGTCGACCTTCGCAACCTCTCGCTCACCAGTCTTCGCAGCGCCATATCCATCGTTGATCAGGAACCGCTGCTCTTTCGCGCCACAATCCATGACAACATAGCGTTCGGTGTGCCGACAGCGACCGAGGCCGACGTACATGCCGCGGCGCGGATCGCCAACATCGGCGGGTTCATCGACAGCTTGCCCGATAAATACCAACATATTGTCGGCGAGCGTGGCGTAACAATCTCCGGAGGCGAAAAACAACGACTGTGTCTGGCCCGCGTCATACTCAAAAACCCGGCCGTGGTGATACTCGATGAAGCTACCTCGGCGCTGGATGCCAACTCGGAGTACCTGATTCAACAGGCCCTCGAACAAGTCCTGGTTGACAAAACTGCAATTATCATTGCCCATCGCCTCTCTACGATCAAGCACGTCGACCGAATCGTAGCGCTCGATCGCGGACGAATTGTCGATGAGGGTCGTCACGACGTGTTGATGGAGCGTTCCGCCCTGTACCGCGAACTGGTCGCGCACCAGCTTAAGAACTGAGGTAGATTACCTCCGCGATCTCCCCGCCAATTCGGTTGCATAACATGGACAGGACGGTATATTACTTTCGACTTCACTTGGCTTACAACAGAGCCATACAGCGGCCAACGAGCGTCGGGCCGCCGAAAGAGATTCTCGTCATAAACGGGGTGAATCATGTCACGCGCATTTATCCGCAGCAAACTTGCGGTGTCGTGTGCCTGTCTCTGCGCCATCTTCTTTGCCGTATCCGCGAGCGCTGTCTCGGAGCCGCTCTGTGGCGACATCAACGGTGACGGCACCGCCACTGACCTCAGCGATATCATCCATCTGGTCAACTTCCTCTTCCTTGGCGGCAGCGGGCCGAATTGTCCCTACACAGCCGACTGCAACGCCGATGGGCTGCTTGACATGTCCGATCTTATCAGGCTTGTTAATCTCGCGTTTCTGGGCGGACCGGCGCCCGATTGCCCGGGTATCATCCGCGAGTCGACTGACGGTAAGTGCTTGCAGACTGACAAGGTTCCGGGCGTTGCCGGTTCGATGTCCACGCTGTCAGTCACGCAGGGCGAATGCATCGCTTTTCCGGAACTTGGTGAAGAAGACTCGACCGAGTACATGTATGCCGAGATCGTCGGCGATGATCTTCACGTGCACCACTTCAACGCCTACTACAACTGCTGTATGATGTACGCGGTCACCGCACAGATCGAGAACATCCCCGGCGGTTACTACGTCACCGTGCAGGAAGCAGACACGACGAACAATCCCTGCTACTGCATGTGTTATTTCAACCTGGAAGCGGTCATCTACCTGATAGAGATCCAGGAGCCGACCATGTATATCGTCGAACTTGTTCACGGCGACGGCCATACGGTTGGCATCGATACGGTGTGGATCGGTCAGGAAGAGTCAATGCATGTAGACGTCGTCGGTAACGATCTCTACATCCACCACATGGGTGCATGGATGAACTGCTGCCCTGGATTTTTCACGACATTCGAGTTCGATGAAAACGTAATCCGTGCCTTTGAAGGCGACTCGCTCGGCATGTGTGATTGCTATTGCCTCTACAACCTGCGCTCGATCCTCTATGACGTCTATCCCGGAACCTGGATTGTGGAGTTATACGGGGTCTGGCCCGAAGGGCAACTGGTGGGAATCGATACCGCTATCGTGGCACCCGGACGATAACGGACGGAGAGGTCGACTATACGCCTGATGGAGGATGCGCCGGCAGTATCGGAACCGCGCGACCCTGTGCGGCGATTGCACAGATTTGGCAGCGGGTAGTTCTATTCCTACCCGCACGCAGGATGTAATCGCGTGTGGGACAAGGGAGTACGGTGTCGAGGCGCTCAATCCCGGTTCCCCCGAGTCACGGCCACATTAACGCTCCGCCATAACCTCCCGATACCAATGCAAACGCCCGATCATCGACAAAAGAACCCATTGGGAGGTACACAGAATGACAGACAAGACACGAAGCGTGGTGGCTGTTGCGCTTGGAGCGATCCTGTGCGTGCTGCTTGCAGGCACATCGACCCTCGCCGACAACACAAAGTCGTTTGAATATAACCTGTACGGTTATTTCAAACTGGATGGCGCCTACGACCAGAATTTGACCAGCCACGGCAATTTCGCCATGTGGGTTAAACCGCAATCCTATGAGGACGACGACGATCAGTTCAACATGACCGCCAACCAGTCGCGGTTCGGACTGAACCTTGCGGGCAAGGGATACGAAGACGTCAAGATCAACGGCAAAGTTGAATTTGACCTGTATGCGGGAGTCACCGGCGCGACCATCGCTGAGAACAAACCGATGTTGCAGCTGAGGCACGCGTACTTCACGGTGCAGAAAGGCGGCACGAAGCTGCTGGCCGGACAGAGCACCGATCTGATCTCGCCGCTGAATCCATCCACCCTCAACTACTCGGTTCTCTGGGGTGTGGGTAATATCGGCTACCGTCGCGCCCAGGTCAGTCTGTGGCAGACCTTCAAGGCCGGGGAGACCAATGTCACCATGGCAGGAGGCGCCTTCCGGACGATCGGCAACGACCTGACTCCAACTTTCACGCTCGCTCTTGGCGAAACCGCTGACGGCGCCGACGACGGCACCGACGCCGGTATCCCCTCGGTGCAGGGTCTGCTTGATGTCAAACACTCGTTTGCATCGGGCGCCGCGCTGCAGCTGGGCGTGTCCGGTCTCTGGGGCAAGCTGAAAGCCGAAACCAACCTGGGCAACTACGAAGACTACGAGAGCTGGATTGCCTCGGGTCACCTGCAGATCGACTTCTCCAAGGCCTTCGGTGTCAGCGGCGAAGTCTACTCCGGCTCCAACGGCGGTAGCTACTTCGCCGGCATCGCCAACAACAGCAAAGTTGACGGCGTCGCGTCGTTTGGCGCCTGGGGTTCGGTCTGGGCGCAGGTCTCTCCGAGAGTGAAGTTCAGCGCCGGTTACGGCATGGATGATCCGGAAGACGAAGATCTCAATACCGGCGACCGCGTCTACAACCAGTGCGTGTACGGTAACATCACCTACAAGCTGGTTGATCCCGTTGCGGTCGGCTTCGAACTGAGCCAGTGGCAGACGGACTATCTCGACGGCGAGCAGGCCAAGACCATGCGCGCGCAGACGTCCTTCCAGTTGAACTTCTAAGTTTCGCACGTCGGCAGAACCGACGCCAAACCCGGTCGCCACTCCGCGACCGGGTTTTCTATTACGTGAAGGTTTTAGGCGGCAGGACGAGTCGCTTACGTTTGCGAATGGGCTAGCTTTCTGCTGAAAGAATGCACAACTTGATCGCTCCTTCCGCCGATCGTGGCGCGTTTATAATCCGTTGTTTCTCAAAGCGTTGACCTTCGGGCACTCCGGCCGAGCCGGGCCATCGGCCACCACCCCAGTGAAGGGTCAAGAAAATGGGCCGATAACTCTAAGAAGCACCGATGTAAACAATTCCAGGCGCCCATCGGGCGCCAACGGTCTTGCACCGGGAGATGGCACCGGGAGAAGTGTATGCTCACTGCCGGGGGGAGTGCCGCCTGCCAAAGACCGGGCTGGGGGATGGAAAGGAGCACGCGTTCATGAAACTCAGTTTTCAACTCACCCAAAAGCTCATGCTGATGATGTTCGTCATCCTGGTCATTTCGATGGCGGGTGTGACCATGATCAGCGTGTATCAGTCCGAGAAGTACTTGACCGAACTCGCCCAGAACGATCTCGCGCACATGACGGCCATGGCCAAGAACCTGTGCCAGGTCAGCGCAGAGCAGTCCAAATCCGCCGTGCAGGGCCTGTTGTCCTCCACGCGCAAGGTATTCGATGCGCGCGGCGGCAGCAGTGTCGTGCTGCAGGACGGCATCATGTATGCCGGCGGTATCGGGACCGGCTGGACGGTCAATGACAACACGGAATTCGTCGACTGGGTCAACCAGAACACCGGTGCTTACTGCACGATCTTTATGAAAGACGGTAACCGGGCCCGGCGGATCTCCACCAGCGTTGTCGACAATCAGGGCAAGCGTGCCGTGGGAACGTACCTGTCGCAGGAAGTCTACGACGCCGTCATACGTGATGGCAAGTCGTTCAACGGGCGCGCCTTTGTCGTGGATCGCTGGCTTGTCACCGCCTACGAGCCGATTCGCGACGTCTCCGGAAGCGTCGTCGGCTGTTACTTCGTCGGCGTCGAGGAGCGGTCCGCCACATTGCGTACCGCCCTGCTGAGAGAGAAAGTCGGCAAGACCGGGTACATCTACACGATGAACTCACAGGGCATCCTGCAGATTCACCCGGCAAAAGAAGGTTCCGACTTGACCACGCATGATTTCGCCAAGGAAATGGTGGCGAAGGCGCCCACCCTGGCCGCGGATGAAATCGGATGGGTGTACTACGACTGGATCAACAAGGAACTGGGTGAGACGGAAGCGCGCACCAAAATCGTTGCTTACGCGTACTTCCCCGAATGGGACTGGATTATAGGTGTTGGCAGCTATCTCGATGAATTCACCGCCCCGGCCAACTCCGTCCGGAACTCCATTCTCCTGCTGGGCATCATCTGTCTGGTCGTCTCGCTGATAGCGGGCTTTTTTATGGCCCGGTCGATTGCCGGTCCGATCAAGGAAGTAGCCCGCATCGCCGAATCTATGGCGCAGGGCGACCTCTCCCGCACCGTCCATATCAACTCCAAGGATGAGATTGGCGTGCTCGCGAGGTCGTTTAACGCCATGATCAACTATCTGCAGGGTGCGGCAGCCGCCGCGGAGAGAATCGCCGCCAACGATCTCACCGTCACCGTGGAACCCCGCTCGGATAAAGACACGTTCGGCCACGCTTTCAAGAAAATGCTGGCCAACTTCACCGATATGATCCGCCAACTGTCTCAGAATGCCCAGGAACTGGTCAGCGCGGCAACCGAGATCGCGTCGTCCTCCGAGGAAATGCCCCGTGGCGCCAAAGACCAGTCCGACCAGGTCGGACAGGTCTCCGCGGCGATTGAAGAGATGAACGCGGCCATAGCGGAGTCCGCCAAAAACGCCGGCTCCGTTTCAGAGGCCTCCAAGCGCGCCTCCGACAACGCCTCGCAGGGCGGGTGTATTGTCAGTGAGACAATCAACGGCATGCACAAGATTGCCGAAGTCGTGCGGCAGTCCGCCGGGTCTATCGGCCAGCTCGCTGAGGCTGCCGACAAGATCGGTGAAATCATCGATGTGATCGACGACATCGCCGACCAGACCAACCTGCTTGCGCTCAATGCGGCGATCGAAGCCGCGCGGGCCGGTGAGCAGGGAAGAGGATTCGCCGTCGTGGCCGACGAAGTCCGCAAACTCGCCGAGCGTACCGGCAAAGCAACGGGCCAGATCACTGAAATGATCAAAGGCATTCAGAACCAGACCGGCGACGCCGTGTCGTCGATGGAGTCCGGTATCAAGGAAGTGGAAACCGGTCGTCAACTGGCCGACCAGGCCGGCGCCAGCCTCAACGAGATCGTCACGATGACACAGGAAGTCATGGCGATGATTCAGCAGATCGCCACTGCCACCGAAGAGCAGTCGGCCTCCGCCGAGGGTGTCCTGAAAAACATCGACTACATTTCCTCGGTCACCAAAGAAACCGCTCGCGGTGCCGAACAGTCGGCCGCCGCAGCCGAAGAACTGAGTCGACAGGCCGACGGCCTCAATCGCATGGTGGAGAAATTCCGTATCAAGGCCTGATCGGTATACCCGAAAGTGCATTTACACGGCGGAGAACTTCTCCGCCGTTTTTTTTTTCGGCGCCTGTCCGCATACGAGTGAAGTTTAATCTCATATATCCGTTCATTGCGACTTTTTGCTTGTATCATCCGGGCGTCTCACCTATTCTATCCGGGCTCTCGGGAAGGATCCGCATAATTGACGGACGAACAGAACGTAACTCTTTAATCACCGAGGGCGACCGCATGGTCGCCTGTTTGAGACGCGCTTCACAGGCGCTCTGGAGGAATCACATGTCACGCTTTACGGGAACCGTAGTTGTGCGCGTTGCCATGTTTGCGGCGCTGATCTGCGCCCTGGCCGGTGCCGCATCGGCCGACATCTACATGGTGCAGGTGCATCATACGCCGGAATTGCAGATGATGGGACAGACCCAGCCTGCGCGGACCGATACCGGTTCGGTATGGGTCACCAGTGACAAAGTGGCGTCGCTGACCGGCGACAACACGTCGATTATCGTTCGCGCTGATCTTGGCAAGATGTACATGATCGATCACGGCGCCAAGAAGTACACGGAACTGCCGGTCAATTTCAATGACATGGTCGATTCCATAATGGCCGAGGCTGCGGAAGACTCCGACGACGCTCAGCTCGCTCAGGCTAAAGAGATGATGAAACAGATGATGGGCGAAGTCAAGATGACCGTTACCCCGACCGATTCAACGCAGAAAATTCGCGACTGGGACACCCGCAAGTATGTCGCCGAGATCACGATGTCCATGGGGACCACCGTCTCGGACATGTGGGTAACCAAAGACGTCGACATCAACTACGAGGCGCTGTGGTCCGCGACCAACGCCATGCTCGCCATCCTGCCGGGATTCGATGATATGATCGCAAAGATGAAGGCCATCGAGGGCATGCCGGTGAGAACCATCACGACCACCACCATGATGGGCCAGAAAATGACCAGCACCTTTGAGGTGATTGAGCTATCGACCAAGGACGCTCCCGCCGGCATTTACGAAGTTCCCGAGGGCTACACCAAGGAGAGCTTTGGAAAGTCGATGCCGGGTATGGGCGAGTAACCGCGCTCGATTTCTGACCGGACAACGTGACCGCTGACGGGCGGGCGCCGTGATGGCGCCCGCCCGCTTCTTTTTGCCGCTCCCGATCGATTGCCGCAGTTCCTTGACAAACCTGCCGATGCACCCTTGTTTTACGATAGTCGAATGTGGATCGCACAAGTCGCTCTGCTGCCAGAGAAAGTGAGGCTCGACATGAACATACAGGATCTGTGGTTGACGTTGAAGGACTGGTTGCTGACCGGCGGTGTGCGGGTAGTTGTTATTCTGCTGATGATGCTCGCCGCGATGTTCATCACGCGACTCGTCGTGCGGCGGATTTTTTCGGTGCTGGCGTCGAGACAGTCGACAGAGGAGGGCAAGAAACGCCTCGTCACGCTGAGATCCGTCGTTCGGTGGGCGACCAGCATTGTCATCATTACCGTGGCGATGATGATGGTACTTCCGGAACTTGGAATCCAGATCGGGCCGATCCTGGCCGCCGCCGGAATCGTCGGCCTCGCGGTGGGATTCGGCGCCCAGCAGCTGGTGCAGGACGTGATAAGCGGATTTTTCATCCTCATGGAAAACCAGATCCGGGTGGGGGATGTCGTGCAGGTTGCCGGCAAAAGCGGGCTGGTCGAACGCGTGACGCTTCGCATGACCGTGCTGCGCGATACGTCCGGCAGCGTCCACTACGTGCGTAACGGGCAGATCGACCTGGTCACCAACATGACCATGGACTACTCGTATTACCCGATTGACATCGGGGTCGCGTACCGGGAGAACACCGATGAGGTCGCCGCCGTCGCGAAAGGCGTTGCCGAAGAACTGCGAAACGACCCCGCATTCAAGGACGACATACTCGAGCCGCTCGAGGTTCTCGGCGTCGACAAGTTTGCCGATTCCGCGGTGATCATCAAGGCGCGCATCAAGACCGTGCCTATTAAACAGTGGCGAGTCGGCCGCGAATTCAATCGTCGTCTCAAACTCGCATTTGACGCGCGGGGTATCGAGATACCGTTCCCGCACGTGACCCTCTACATCGGTGCGGGGAAGAAGGGCGAATCAGCGCCGCTTCGAGTCGCCATGGACGGTGGAGGAACCGTACATGATTCCGGAAACTGATCCGACAGAGCCGGCCCGCGCGCTCAACAGCCAGACGCGCAAGAAGCGTCATCGTGCCGGGCGGCCGGCAGCGCGGCGCAAAGTCGGCATGGAGCCCGGCTCGCTCGTGTACGTGGGCGAGCCGCGCGAGGGTGAGGCATCGATCACCATCGTAGACGTAGACCAGGCCGATTTCTCCGTCCGGCAGGCGGTGCAGGCGTCCGATACATTCACGTGCCGGGACAGCGCACCCACCAGCTGGATTCGTGTGGTCGGCGTCCACGACACGCGAACAGTGGGGCAAATCGGCTCGCACTTCCAGATTCACGCGCTGACGATCGAGGATGCGCTCAACACGAACGTGCGGCCCCGGTTCGAAGACGTCGGCGAGTATTTGTCGGTCGTGGCCAAGACGCTCGCCTACGACAGTGAGTCGAAACTGCTGACGACCCGGCAGGTGACCGTGGTCTGGGGCCGATCGTGGGTGATTTCGTTCGAGGAAGGCCCCGATAGCATCTTCGCGCCCATTCAGGATCGGATAGAACGGCTCGGGCAACGTCAGCGGATGCATCAGAGCGACTACCTCGCCTATGCGCTGCTCGACCTGATTGTCGACCAGTACTATCTCGCGTTCGAGCAACTCGGCGACCAGATCGAGGACATCGAAGACAGCCTGGTGCAGGGCGCGGACCGCGACCGGCTGGCCGACATTCTCGACGTCAAGCGGGCGCTTGCCTTGATTCGTCGCGCGGTGTGGCCCATGCGGGAGACGATCGGGATGCTGGAACGCGCCGACTCGGCGCTTATCCGCGCGGAGACGAGGGTTTATCTTCGCGACCTCTACGAACATTCCCTTGTGTCGCTCGACACCGTAGAGTCGCTACGGGAGACGGTCTCGGGCATGCTCGACATCTACCTCACCAGTGTCAGCAACCGGATGAACGCCGTGATGAAGGTGCTGACGATTATCGCGACCATCTTCATCCCGCTGGGGTTTCTGGCGAGCGTGTACGGAATGAATTTCGACCGGGCTGTCAGTCCGTTCAACATGCCCGAGCTGGGATGGCGCTACGGTTACCCGTTGTTCTGGGTGCTGGTCGCACTCGTGGGTGGCGGGTCGCTGGTGTGGTTCTGGCGGAAGAAGTGGTTGTAGGCGAACGCCTGCGTCACCCGGCGCTTCGGCCGACATCGCGGATGACCGCCCGGCTTTCCTCCTGCCGCCGGGCTTCTTCGGCGAGCAGGCGTCGATGGTCGCGCCAGGTGACCGATACCATGGCGAGCGCGGCCAGCATCAGGGCGATTCCCATCAATTCGTGGATGAACAGCAGAATCGCGAGTCCCGCCACGAACAGCGTTGCGACACGAATCCAGCGGACGACCATGTCGGGCGTCTGATCGTCCACGCTTTTGGCGCGACGACGACTGAGGCGGTCCAGGTAAACAGCGAGCCCCAGCACGCACGCCCATGCCAGCAAGAAGATTCCCGGAACCGGGTTGAAGAACCATCGCAGCGCGAACGCGCCCATCACCAGAAACGTAATCGGGAGGTAGACCGGCGGGCGGACCGAACCCCAGTAAGAATCACCGGCCAGCGGATCGATAACGTGTTTGAAACGCTGGCGGGTCAGTTGCTGCTGACGGTCCAGTTCGCGGCGCACCGGACGAGTGGATCGCACAACGAGCGCGAGCACCAGCCCCGTCACGATCAGGATCGCCCAGACCCAAAGTTCTTCGCTGGAAATCTGCCGCATGAATGCCTCATATAACCGGTTGACGGCGATAACTAACCGCCGGGCCGCCGGGCGTCAACTAAAACACTTCCGGTGTGGCGGGCGGATGGCCGGGTGGCAAGTTGGAAGACGGTCCCACCCGATGCGGGGTGTCGAAATTAAAAAAGTCATCGTACAAGTGTGCCCGCGTGTCGATTACAGCGAAATAGGTTCGTTTTGTCATTTTTATGGGGACCCCATTTTTTACTTTTTCCCCGATCTTGATATCCGGCAGGGGAGTAACCCATGTTTGACCGGGTATTTGACAATCTGTCGCGATACACAAGTACCATCGTTTTTGCACCTCATGTGAGAGGAGTCTTTACTAAGGGGGTGCGGGCATTTTCTCCATCGATGTGATGGGGAAAGTGTGCGGGGCGCGCGGCGCACGGGGACGAACGGCACGCACGGTGGGAAGTCGGCGGGTTCGAAGACGGACCCGCCCTGCGGGGATTGTTTATACCTCAAGTCAATCCCACCCGGGACGGGTGGGCTACTCGGTGTAGCGTGTGCGGTCAGGCGGGGTCGCCTGACCGCACTGATATAGGCTTTTTCAACATGCCCGGGACGCCAGCCCGCCGAGGCCGACCGGTGCGCCCGTGGCGTGCGGGGGTCGGCCGATCTCTGGCGGGTTCGAGGACGGACCCGCCCTACGGGGACTTTTTACACCTCAAGTCAATCCCACCCGGGACGGGTGGGCTACTCGGTGTAGCGTGTGCGGTCAGGCGGGGTCGCCTGACCGCACTTATATAGGCTTTTTCAACATGCTCGGGACGCCAGCCCGCCGAGGCCGACCGGTGCGCCCGTGGCGTGCGGGGGTCGGCCGATCTCTGGCGGGTTCGAAGACGGACCCGCCCTGCGTGAGCTACCCGATAATGCGCGAGAAATCCTCGTACGGAATAACCGGCCAGGTCTCGGTCTCCAGAATGCCGGAGTTGTTGATGTCCGAGGCGAGCTTAAACGCCAGACTTTGATCGGGGGCGTCAAACACCGCCAGATAGTCATAGCGGCCCAGCGTGGCGAACAGGTTCGTCACCTTTACGTGATTCCGTTTGAAAACGTCAAGAGTCTCAGAGACGGTGAAAGACAGGTTGGGGTGCGCTTTCTTGGCGTTCGGATTGATCGTCATGGCCATGATAAAGGTTGCCATACATCCCTCCTGTGGCGCGTCGATGTGTGTGTCACACATACGATAGCAGGGAGATCGGCGTTTGGCAAGGGAAAGTGGGGCGAGGAGATGGTCGGGGGATTGCCTTAAAAAAATACGCCCAGGAGGATTTGAACCCCCAACCTTCTGATCCGTAGTCAGACGCTCTATCCAATTGAGCTATGGGCGCATTTATGCTTTTTTCGAGGCACTAATAATACGGAACCACGGTCTGATTTGTCAACCATCTTTTCGGCCGGTCGGTGTCAGTGGGGTCGCTGGGTCAGGTAGATGATCGCGGCCGCGATGATAATAAACGCCGCGAATATCCCGATCAAGAGCAGCGGGTTGGCCTTGTTGTCGGCCGCCAGCGCTACGGTCTCAGTATCGTCAGAGGCTTTTTTTTTAGCCTCGGCCAGTTTCTGCAACCACTCGTCCTCGTGCGACAAGAGGTTCGCCGACTCGCCCGGCAGGGTGATTTTCTCGAGATCCGGCAGCGGAGAGTCCTCGGCGTGGGCGACCCGGATCGTGATAACGGTGACGTTGTCCATCCCGCCGCGATCGTTCGCCATCTGGATCAGATCACCGGTGATCCGGTTGATGTCGTCGTTGGCGGCATGGGCGACCTGGAAGATTTCATCGTCGTCGGCATATCCGCACAGGCCGTCGGAACACAGGATAAACGTGTCGCCGGGGCGAACTTTGACGATCGAGAGATCGACTTCGACGAGTTCTTTGACGCCGAGCGCGCGGGTGATGATGTTTTTGCCGACCAGGTTATCGGCTTCCTCTTTCGAGAGATTCTGGGTGTGCTGGATTTCGGCCACCCAGGAGTGATCTTCGGTCAGCGGCTGGAGGCGGTCGGGCAGCAGCTTATAGGCGCGGCTGTCGCCGACGTGCGCGACCGACATGATATCGGCTTCGAAGGCGGTCGCGACGACGGTGGTGCCCATCCCCGCCTTGCCGGTATCGGCGCGCGCGGCGTTGTGAATCGCCCGGTTGGCGAGCCGTATGGCTTTGACGAGCAGTTCGGCCTGAGCCGGCAGGGTGCGGCCGAGTGCGAGTCCGGGGTCGCTGAGCATCTCCCGCGCGAAGGCGTTAAACGCGGCCTCGATCGTCTCGACGGCGAGCCGCGAGGCGACCTCGCCGGCCTGATGGCCGCCCATGCCGTCGCATACTGCGTAGACGTTGTTGCGTTTGTCTATCGAAAGTGAATCTTCATTGCCCTGGCGAACGAGACCACGATCGGATTTTCCTGCAACCTGAAGGCTCAGCGGCACGTGGAATTCCTTATCGTTCTTCATGATTGATCTGCGTCCCCCGATTATATCGATCGACGCAGACCGGTGCAAGTTTAATATTGGACAAACCGGATACAGCATACCGGACAGGGAAAAGCCCCGGTCGAAAACCGGGGCTTCTCCTGGTCTATATGAGAGGGGAAGAGGGACTTATTTGAGCAGGAGCATCTTCCGACTCAGCGACGCATCGCCGGTCACCAGCCGGTAGAAATACACACCACTGGACAGCCGCGAAGCATCGTACTCCACCTCGTGGTCGCCGGCCGACATCGTTCCCAGCTCCCGATGGTCAACCGCCTGTCCGAGGACGTTGTAGATTTCGAGCCGGACAGGAGATTTCGACGGCAGCGCAAACGCGATCGTCGTCGTCGGGTTGAACGGGTTCGGGTAGTTCTGGTAGAGCGTGAAGCCGTTCGGCAGGGTCGACTGATGATCGTCGTCCACGTCGGTCACCGACAGGATCAGGTTCACCGAGCCGATGACTCGCTGGGTGGTATCGATCTTCGAGAAGACTTCGAACGAGATCACCCCAACCGTGTCGTCGGGCACATCGGCCCAGTCCATATCGACATCGAAATAGACATAGGTGGTTTCACCGACGCCGTTATAGAAGTTGGAGTCCGGGATGAGTACGTCCCACAGGGACTGGTCGGCCGAGGCGGTCACGCCGTAGAAGTCGAGGCCGTCGCCGTCATTGCGGATGCCGACCTGGAAGCGGACCGTGTCTTCCCAGCGTCCGGCCGCGTCGAGCGGCATATCGACCGCGGTGAGGCTGATAATCGCGGAGGCCACGTTCAGGTCGACCTCGTCATTCGCCTGGTTCGTCCAGGTGGGGTCGCCGGTTACGACCGCCTGGCGGCCGTTCACCATGAACGTGATGGAATCGCCGGCTTCCGCGCCTTCATCCTCGAGCGGCGTGTTGGAATCGTCGCCGTACACCGGCATAAACCCGTAGCTTCCGGCCGTATGCACGATAAATCTTCCGCACAGTACCCCGTCGGGGTCGAACGCGTCGATTATCGAACCAACCGGAACCGGGTTGCCGTTGTAGGTCGTGTTGCCGCTGTAGAAGTTGTTGAAGAACGGCGTCGTGATTATCTGTGCCTGAACGGCCGACCCTGTCGCCAGGAGCACTCCGACCAGGAACGTTTTGAATAGCAGTTGTTTCACCGTATCACCACCAGGATAGTCCGGCCGGGGAGACTGCTCCCCGGCCGGATTCTCTCGTTTTATTTCAGAAGCATCATCTTCTTGGTATCAGTAAAGGTATCGGTCGTCAGGCGGTAGAAGTACACCCCCGACGAAACCGTTTCGCCGCTCTCGGCGCGACCATCCCAGACCACCTCGGTGGTACCGGCCGCCGCCATGCCGTCATAGACCGTGGCGACCTTGTGACCGAGGATATTGAAGACGTCGATCCGAGCCTGGCCGGCGGACGGCATCGTGAAGCTGATCACCGTCGACGGGTTGAACGGGTTCGGATAGTTCTGGGCCAGCGAGTAGGTTTCCGGAACGGTGTTGTTGCCCGCCGACTGCGAGGTCAGCGCGCCCACCTCGATCCGCTCGCCGTTGCCGGTCCAGACAAACGTCTCGTTGGTCCGGGCGCCGTCGATCTCAAGATAGAACGACTGTCCGGCTTCGACGCCGATTTCGGCGTCCGAGGTCTTGCCGTAGACGGGCATGAAGCCGAAGGTGCCGGGCTGGACGACGTCAAAGGAACCGACCAGCTTGCCGTCGGCGGTAAAGGCCTCGATTCGCGAACCGGGAGTAACCGAGGCGCCGTCGAGCGTCACGTTCGACGAGTACAGGTTGACCCATTCGGTGGTCGGGCTGACGCGGCCGGCGAGAGCGGTCGGCAGCGACGCACGGCCGCCGTAGCTTTCGTACGGCAGGATGTACGATGATGTAAATGCGACCGGCGAAGCGCCCGGGTACACCAGCGTACCGTTACCGGAGACCTTCACCCAGTAGCCGTTGCAGGCGGCCATTTCGGTCAGGGTGTTGAACTGGGGCATGGTCGGCGAATAGGTCAGAATACCGCCGTCGTAGCCATACGCCCAGAGCAGGATGCCGTCGAGCGATATGAGCGCATCGGCCGGGGCCATCGTCATCTCAGGCAGGTAGCTGACGAGGTTCCATCCGGTGGTGACCGGGATCGGCGTGCTTACCGGAACCGCCGTGCCTTCGATAGCGAGGGTGAAGCCCATGCCGTCTTTGACGCGGATCCAGTAGCCGCTCAGGTGATCGACATCCCACAGGGTCGAGAACTGTGTGAGGTCCGGATCGTAGGTTAGACCGCCGCGCTCGAAGCCGAGGATGACGTCGATATTGTCCATATACGGACCGAGGACGGTTTCGAGGTCGTCGGACTCAGTATCGATGCGCCAGCTGACGAGGTTCCAGCCCTCCTGCAGCGTGCATTCCTGCGTGATGACATCGCCAACCGCAAGACAGACCTGTACCTCGGCGTACTCCGCCGGATAGATCACGTCGCCGTCGGCAATCGCGGGCATACCGTTGACGAAGAAGCTGATCATATCGCCGGTCAGGGCGCCGTCGTCGCCAAACTGATCGTTGGCACGGTACACCGTCATGAAGGAGTACGAGCCGGCTTCGATGACGATCTGACGGCCGACCAGCAGGCCACGATCGGAGACCCACGCCTCAACCACGGAGCCGATCGGCAGCGGCTGACCGCGATAGGTATTGGTACCGCAGTAGTAATCGACCCACTGCGATGTCGGGGTGAGCTCCGGCAGCGGCGTGAGGACAAGCATGATGCCCTTGTCGCCGAAGTTCAGGTTCTCGGCCAGAGCCGGGTAGTACCCGTCGGCAAACGCATAGAGGGCGAACGGGACGGTCGTGAAGTTGCCGAATCCGAACGATCCAAGTTCGGAGGAGAACCTCTGGTCAAGCGGTGCGCCGAACGGGAAGCTTCCCCAGAGCTGAACCGTGGCGCCTTCGATCGCGGTACCGGCGGTATCAACCACGAAACCGCAGACGTAGTTGGATACGGTGTCGACGACGATGCCGCCACCGACATATTCGGTCTGTTCGATTTCAGCGCCGAGGCCGCAGTCGCGCACGAACATCGGATTTTCAGCGCCGGCCGACGTGTCGAGCACGAATCCGTAGAATCCGCCCGGAGCCTCGCACTTGACGGTGACAAAAAGGTTCACCCAGTTGCCGGATCCGATATCAATGAGTCCGCCGTCGGCTTCAGTCATCAGGCTGAGCGTTCCGGCGTTGTTGTCGACATTGAACGTGTTGATTTCGTCCGCTACCCGCGACGCATCCAGAGACACCGAGTCGATATACAGGGCAGTCGGATTAAACACGAGCTGCGTGTGGAGCATCGACACCGGGCAGCTGTTGACGAAGTTGACCGGGACGGTGACGCGCATGCCCGGGACGGCCGGGACCGTCACCACCCGCACGGTATCGTCGCTGGGGACTATGACTTCGTTGATAGTGACAAGAACCGCGAAGTCTCTCGAGGCCGGCTCACACACGTTTTCATCGGTAGACGATACCACGTAGGGGAACGCATAGATGCCGACCGACAAGCTCATGGTGTTTACGTAGATGAAGATCGAGTCACCGGCGCTTCCCGATACGGTCGAGCCCGAATCGCTCGTCGTCGCGTTAAAGAACGAGACCACGGAGTCGTTGGTCGGGCCGGATATGGAGAAGTCAAAGTCGCTGCCGGGGATGGAGCCGAAGACATACAGCAGAGCACTTTCCGGCGTGGCAGGTCCGCCCTGCGGAGCTACAAAGGCGAAGACGGAATCCTGAAGCAGCAGTTCCGTGCAGGGCTCTTCGTACGGCGGGAATTCGATTACGGTACCGTTCGGCAGGGCCGCAAACAGGCCGAAGGGTGCGCCGTTCTGGTCGTCAGCCGGCGTCAGGAATCCGGACGCAAAGACGACCGCCGCGCTGCCACCAAGCGAAGAAAGATCGGCCGTAAAGGAGGCAAGAATGGACGTGCTGTCCGCGACGTCGAGAATGTAGGAGGCCGTCGGGACCGACTGGTAGAAGACAAACTCACCGTAGGTGATGTCGTCAAGCAGGGTGGCGACGCCGCGCGCGGTGATGTCCACGGTCGGGGCGTCAGTCGCGCCGTGCAGACTCGCGAATTCGACGGTCGAGTCATTGGCGGCAACCTGACGGGCGTTCGCAATGGAGTACATCGTGAACGTAATATTCACTCCGTCGGGATTGGCCTGGAATCCGGCCGGCTCCAGAACGCCGTTTGCGACAAACACGTATGTCTGATTCTCCGCCAGCGTGACGTCGAAAATGGCAAGGGGAGTCGGGTCGTCGAACGCCGAGACCTCGATCAACAACTGCTCTTCGGCCGGGAGGCTGACGAACGGTGTCGCGGTCCGGAAGGTGAAGTTGTCGAGGAGCAGTGAATCGTTCACCCAGACGTCTACCGTCTCGAGCGCCGGGCCGGCGGCGTTGTGGATAATCTGCACCAGCGCCGTTGTCGGCGGCGGAGGCAGGATTGTCGTCACGACATATATGTACGCATCGGCGGTCTGTTCGATGTCTTTCTCCTGGGGCTCGGGGACGGCTTCCGCCACCAGGATCGAGTCGATGTATGTCCCTTCAACCAGCGTGCTGATGTCGACCGAAACCGAGGTTACGCCCGGCGTCGTCAGATTCAACGGATCGACCGTGATGTACGGCGCAGCCGTGCTGAGCAACGTCGCTATCGCGAGATCCCCGGTAACGGCGATCGACACGTCCTGAGCATCGGGACTGTCGCCGCCTTCTTCGCCGGTGAAATACAGGGTGTCGGGACTGAGGATGTATTCGGGAGCAGCCGAGATTGTCGTCACGACATACACGTACGCGTCGGCAATCTGCTCGGCGTCCTTGTTGGCCACAGCGATTTCCGAAACCAGGATCGAGTCGAAGTAGTCACCCTCGGCCAGCGCACTGATGTCCACGGTGACTGAGGAGAGTGCAGGAGTAGTAAGGTCGGCTGGGTCGACCGCGATATACGCGGCCAGCGGCGAAAGGGTCACATCGACCGCGAGATCTCCTTCGACCGCCACCAGAACATCCTGACCGGCCGGGTTATCGCCGCCCACGACTCCGCTGAAATACAGGGTGTCGGGTGACAGGACGAACTGCGGCGCCGCCGTTACGGTCAGGGTCACCGGAACCAGGATGGAATCCTCCGTATCAGGCGACCGTACCACAATCACATCGTCGTACACGTCGGCAGGCAAACCGATAATATCGACTCCGACCTGTATCGATGACGGAGTGGTTCCGTCGGTTGCGCTCAGCGTGAGCCAGTCGTTGGTCTTGGAGACGGTAAACGGAACGGCACGCGCGGTGGCCTCTTCAATCGCCAGCGTCTGCGTTCCGGGGTTGTCACCGCCTTCAACGGCCGTGAAGCTGAACGACAGCGGCTCGACCACGAGAACCGCGGGAGGCAGCGCGTTGACGGTAATCTGCACGGTGTCGGCATCGTTCAACTCACCGTCAGACGCCTCGAAAATCGCGGTGTACACGCCGGCATCACCAATCTCGGTGACCCAGGAGAAAGACCCCGTGCCGTCGCCGTTGTCATCAAATGTGGCCCCGGCCGGCAGCTGCAAGGCGGCCAGCGACGGCGTGGTGCCGTCGGGATCAGTCGCCGTGACCGTGAGCGCCAGCGTCTCACCTTCGGTGACGGCCGTGTCCGGCAGATTGCCGATTACCGGCGCCTGATTGGTGGGCGCGCTGGGATCGACGATCGTGTAACAGTGTGGTCCCGAGAAAGTCGGGAAAATATCGTTGGCCGGTACTAAGCCGTCGCTCCACTTCCAGTTGTTGGTCGGAGGAAAGCTCGGAACCGAATCGAGGCAGAAAACGGAATTGTGGATGGTTGGATCATTAGGAATATCGACGGAGATGAAGAAAACCTGGCCGGAGAATCCGCCGGCCGGAATCTGCAGTCCGGTGCCAAATGACACCCCGGAAAACGAAATTGTATCAGGCGTAATCCCATCGGGGCGATATACGGTGTCGGCGAAGATGACGTACGTTCCGGCATTGATATAGGTGGGATTCATCGACGCCACAATGTTGCCCCACCGGGCTCCTCCGCCCGGCGAATAAACATGAAAGCCGTTGGTAAACCCGGCGATGCGCCCGCCGCCGATCGCCCCATCGACGTTCCAGCGAAGCGGGAACTGCACCGTCGTGCCGATATCGATCGTGCCCTCATTGGACACGCCGGTCGGATCATCCAGCGTAATCGAATATTCCTGCGCCTGCGCAAGCGACGCCAGGAGGGTTACCATAGCTACAAGAATAAGCAGTTTTCGCATACTCTTCTCCTCGTACTAACCTCTCGGACTATAATCGTTTATTGACAGATACATTGTACTTTCAGGCATTCGGGGCCGCTTGTTCCCTGCCAAAACCGGCGATTGCGCTACCCCACAAAGCAGCGAGACCTGCCACACATCATCGGGATCGTGCCCGGCCATTTGTTTATTGTCAAGCCAGTATGTCAGACCAAGAAACAGGAAAAACGAAACGATGCAGTAAAGTACGCAGGGTAGTGTATCCCCACATAGACCGCCTCAAATATACCAAAAACCGCCCGTCTGTCAAGGGATTAAGGCGAATACTCAGTGTCCGAAATTTGAACTGACGTTTCTGTTCGCAGACTCTGCGCGACGCGCTCGGAGCCAGAAGAATGTGGCCACAAGAACTGCGCCGCCGATGTCCGTAACCAGATCGCGCACATCCATCACCCGCCCGGGAACGAAACTCTGCAGGTACTCGTCGGCCATCGCGAACACCGATACGAACAGGACGGTCAAGAGATACGCCAGGTTCAAGGGAATTCGTTTCCCGATGCTGGAGAACGAGCGGAAGGTGATCCAGGCAAAAAGCGAGTACTCTATAAAGTGCACCAATTTGTCGAGGGCGAGAAACCTGACTTCAGGGGTTTTCAGGTTCGGTATAGATGATGCTGCGATAATAAGGCCCGCATAGAGGATCACCGGAAGGTGATACCAGAGAAAGTGGCGGGTACGGGAAGGCCGACGAGTGGATTCAGTCATGACGGTCTTTTTAGCGGAGTCCGGGGGAGGAGTCAACAACAATCCCGTTTTTCGATTGCTGTCGCCCGCAACACGGCGGAAGAGGGCACGGTCCGGCGCGATGACCGTTTGTCTGACGGAATTCCGGCAGAGGAGCCGGCCAAAGGCGGTAACTTGCTGACAGCGCTTCTGTTATAAAGTCGTGTCCGGTTCCGGCCCCCAAAAAGCCCTTGCCAGAGTTGACTGAAGATTCTATCATGCAAGGCTATAATGACAGGCTGGTGCTGGTGGACGCGCCGGGGCGCAGTTGCCCGCGATGTATATGCGATTATTCCACCAACAGAAACCTGACCACCGGCATTACCCGGGAACCTCTAAGCAGGAAAAGGGACACGTAAAGTGTTGAACGCCTGCCGGACGGCGCCGCAGATCGGCCCCTTCCCGGCAGCGACCCAGAATCATCATGAACGATCAATCATCAAATCATCTATCGTACTGGATCATGGTCGGCACTATCCTCGGCGCACTTTGCGGGTGGTTTTTGCCGGGGGTTATGCTGTCGATTGACTTCATCGGCGCTCTATTTCTCAACGCCCTGAAGATTATTGTCTTTCCGCTCGTAGCGACCACTCTCATTCTCGGAATCACTACACTGGGGGACTATACCAAACTCGGCCGAACGACACTGAAGACCTTGGGTTTTATCGCCGCGACATCGGGCATAGCCGCCGCAATCGGTCTGATTCTCGCGCTGGTGCTGGGACCGGGTCGCGGCATCACGTCCGGTTCATCCCCGCTTCCCATTGAAGTAATGCCGCCGCAGTTGCGTTCGTTCGGCGACTTTTTGACCTCGTTGATTCCCTCCAACCTGATTGAGGCGGTCGATGGCGGCAATTACATCGGACTGGTGGTCGTGAGCATCGTAACCGGCATCGTCCTGACGACCCGGCAAGTCCGTGGTCGTACGGTGCTGTCCGTCGTGAAGGATCTGCAGGACATCTTAATGAGACTACTGTCGTGGCTTTTGGCGGTTGCGCCGCTCGGTATCGCCGTTCTCGTGGGAGCGGCGGTCGCGGCCAATCGTGCGAGCCTCTCGGAGTTTATGTCCGGCGCCGCCATGTTGATCCTGGTGGTGGTGATCGGCCTGCTTGTCCAGGGCGTTCTATTGCTGCCGACGATCCTTCGTCTGTACGGGCAGCGTTCACCGGTTGAGTACCTGGGCAACATGCTCCCGGCGTTCTGGACCGCCTTCGGGACCGCGTCGTCGTCGGCGACCTTTCCCGTGACATACGAGGCGGTGGTGGAGCGGAACCGGGTCGACGAGCGGGCAGGGTCATATGTCCTGCCGCTCAGCATGACTCTGAACATGAACGGATCGGCGTTGTATATTGCCGCCGCTGCTGTCTTTGTCGCTCAGGCGGCGAGCATAAGTCTGTCGGTTGTACAGATTCTGCAGTTGTTTCTCGGTTCGCTGATCGTATCCCTGGCGCTCGGCGGCGTGCCGAATGCGTCACTCTGGGGTGTGGTTGCCGTAGCGTCCATTGCCGGTTTCCCCCGCGAGGCGATGGCGGCTTTTTCGATACTGCTCGTGGTCGACTGGGTGCTTGATCGTCTGCGCACGGTGGTGAACGTTGCCGGCGACGGTGTCGCGGCCGCAGTGATCGCCGAGACTTTTGAGTTTAAGACGGTAGGTCAGCGCGGGGCCCGTATGGCCGGCGCACGCACCCGCCCGGTGCGTCGCGACGACCGATCCGACCGCGGTTCTGCGGATTCCCGACCCGACCGCCGCCCCGGCCGCGACCGCGACCGTCGCCCTGTCGGCGAGCGGGGCCGGCGTCCGGATCGACCGCCGTCCGACTCAACTCGTCGGGATGCGCCCGACACTGACCGTCGCGAGCCCGAACGGGCTGTGTCGCCACCGGATCGCGAAGATCGTCGCATGCGCACGCGTCCGGATCGGTCCGGCGATGAGTCCGGCCGCGATCGGCGTCGCAGCCGCCCAGAAACCGGCGACCGACGTTCGGACCGGGGTCCTCGCGATGACTCGCGCCGTGGGCAATCCGGGGGAGGGGACCGCGAACGTTCCGACAGGCCGCGCGGCGGTGACAGCCGGCATGGATATTCCAGAGGCGACCGCAGACCGTCGGCCGGCGAACGATCGCAGCAGACCGAGGAAGTCGCAGCCCCGGACTCGCCGGTCGAGACCGCGCCCGTTGCGTCGTTCGTTACACCGACACCCGTTGCGCCGACACCCGTCGCGCCGATACCGACAATTGAACCAGCGGCTGAGACGAGTACTGAGTCTTCGAGCCCATCCGAAAGTCCGCGCGTGTTCAGACGCGTATTGAAACCAACCAGCCAGGCCACTGCCGCCGAGCGGCCGGACGACAGTTCTGATGATAGTGGCCAAAAGACAACTGAAGACCGTGCGGCTGAGGAGTATTCACCGGCCGTAACTCCCGAAGTGCCGACGTCCTTGCCGGATGTTGTCGCTGAGCGCGATACGGACGTCCGCAGCGATGACGGCGCGGAGAGCGAGGCAGCCGAGAGGCCGTTGTCGTTCGGCCGCAAGGTCAGCCGCAAAGGCAGACAATCTTCGTCGCCGAAGGCCCCGGATCAGGAAGTCGGTCCGGTGGGCGGTTCCAATGAGGGAGAACCAACGGAGCCGGTGGAGGCGGAAGACTCTTACTCGAGTGAGAATATCGCGTTCGGACGCAGCAAACGAAAGAAGACGCGGTAGATCGGCCGACGTACCGATTTCTGGAACTTTTCGGGGTCATTTCGCGCTATTATGAGCGAATAGACGGCGATTCGGGCAGTAAGCCTGACAAAATCGGTGTGATACGGAGGTAAGGGACAATGAACACCGCCAAGGTGTTTCTGATGATGACGGGTCTGGTGTTGCTGTTTATGGCCATCGGCTACTATTTCGGCGGCCAGAGCGGCATGATACTGGCCTTTGCCATAGCCTGTGTGATGAACTTTATCGCTTACTGGGCGTCTGACAAGATGGTGTTGAAGATGTACCGGGCGATCGAAGTCAAGCCGGGCGAGCGCGGCAAACCCGGCCTGCTGTACGATGTGGTGCGGAATATCGCGACCATTAACGGCATGCCGATGCCCCGCGTCTATGTCATTCCGACTAAAGCGCCGAATGCGTTTGCGACCGGCCGTAACGCCGAACACGCCGCGGTGGCCGCGACCGAGGGCCTTCTCGAGATATTGAACAGAGAAGAGCTTGAGGGCGTGATGGGCCACGAGATGGCGCACGTCAAAAACAAGGACATGTTGATCGGGACGATCGCCGCCACGTTTGTCGGCGCCATCGGCATCCTCGCGTCACTCGCCCGCTGGGGAGCGATCTTCGGCGGCTACAGTCGCGACGAGCGCGGCGGCGGCGGCGGCGGGATCGGTTTGCTGGTGGCCGCGCTGCTGGCGCCGTTCATGGCGATCCTGCTGCAGACGGCGATTTCGCGTCAGCGTGAATACAAAGCCGACGCGATCGGCGGCCGGCTTGGGGCTCCGGGCGGACGGCACCTTCAATTGGCATCGGCGCTCCAGAAGATACATCAGGCGCCCTACCGATTGAACCTTGACGATCGTCCCGGCACGGCTAATCTTATGATCGCCAACCCGCTTTCCGGTCGCGGACTGACAAATCTGTTCTCAACCCATCCGCCGCTGGAAAAGCGTATCGCGAAACTGAAGGAGCACGCGCAGCAGGCTGTCTATCAGGGATATGCGGGATAGTAACAACGACGAAAGTGACGCAGCCGGCAGTCTTTGCCCGATTCCGGAGAGGTATGCCTGACCATGGACATACCGCTCTGGGTCGAACTGCTGGCTATTTTTCTGTTGATTCTCGCCAACGGCGCCTTCTCACTGGCGGAATTCTCCGTTATTGCCTCGCGTAAGTCGCGGCTCCGGCAGAAAGTCACCGAACGAAAACCGGGCGCCTCGCGGGCGCTTTTGCTTCGCGAGCAGCCGGAACGCTTCCTGGCCACGATTCAGGTGGGCATCACTCTTGTCGGCGCAATGGTGGGCGTATTTTCCGGCGCGACCATTGTCGACGAAATCGCCCGTCCTCTCCAGACGATTCCGGTACCGGCGATCGCCGGCGCGGCGCGGCCGATTGCTGTCGCGTTCGCCGTCGTCGCGATAACGGTCCTCTCCGTCGTGGTCGGCGAGCTTGTGCCCAAGTACCTCGCGCTGTCTTATCCTGAGCGGTACGCGCGCATTATCGCGCGCCCCATCTCCGTGTTCATCGCGATCACCTCCGTTTTCTCCCGCCTGTTGTCGGGGATGGCGCAGCTGGTCGTTCGAACCATGGGCGTGAGAGCGGCTGACGAGGGCGTGGTGACCGAAGAGGAAATCAACCAGATGATCATCGAAGGCAAGGAGAAGGGGTTTTTCGACGAAACGGAGCGTGATTTCGTCCGCTCCGTGTTCGATTTCGCCGACTCCAGCGTGAGCCGTGCGATGACGCCGCGCACGGATGTCATCGCATTCGATCGGGAGGCCGATAGTGCGGACGTCATGAAGGTCATCCGCGAACAGGGCTACAGCCGCTATCCCGTCTATCACCGGACGATCGACGAAGTGGTGGGGGTGATTTATTCCAAGGATCTCCTCAAAGTGGATCCCGAGTCGGCGGATTTCTCGCTGGACAAACTGCTTCGGCCGCCGTTTTTTGTGCCGAATTCGATGCCGCTTCCCAAGCTGCTGAGAGAATTCCAGCGGGGGAAAAACCACCTCGCGATCGTGATGGACGAGTACGGCGGTACCGACGGGATCATTACGCTGGAAGACATCCTCGAAGAGCTGGTCGGCGAGATTCAGGACGAGTACGATGCCGAGGCCGCGCCGCTCGTCAAGCACTCCGACGTGGTGGCGTATGCCAACGGCGCCGTGTGGCCGGGAGAGGTGAACGAACTGCTGGGAGTGCGCCTTCCCGAAGAGCACTTCGACACACTCGCGGGGCTGTTCATCGATGCGGTCGGCCATGTGCCGGAGAAGCATGAGTCGGTGCAAATAGCTGACGCCCGACTCACGGTGCTGGCGAAACAGGATAACCGTGTTTTGCGGTTGAAAGTGGAGAAAACCCCGTCGCCGTCAATCGAGGGCGCGTAGCCGACGGTTTGGGATACGTCTATGACACGACTGCTTAGCGCGCCGCTCCGCTGGAGCCGCTCGATGTACGACTGGGTCCTTCGATGGGCCAAGTCGCCGCACAGCCGCCCCGCCCTGTTTTTTCTGTCGCTCGCGGAAGCATCGTTTTTCCCCATTCCACCGGACCCGCTGCTGATCGCACTGTGCATGGGCGATCATCGCCGCTGGGTGCGGTTTGCCACCATCTGTTCGGTCGGCTCCGTTATCGGAGGTATGGTCGGGTACGCGATCGGCTACGGCGCATTTGAACTGATCGGTTCGAAGATCCTTGCGATGATTGCGTCGATTTCGGGGGGCGATCCCCAGGAAATGCTGGCGACCGCGCAGTTCTGGTTCAACGAAAAGGAATTCGGCGGGATGAAAGTCGGCGCGTGGGCGGTCGGGATTGCCGGATTTACGCCCATCCCGTACAAAGTCTTTACCATCGCGGCAGGATTCTTCGAAATGAACTTCGCGGTGTTCGTCATTGCGTCGGCACTGAGCCGCTCCGCCCGGTTTTTTCTCGTGGCCGGTTTGGTCGGACTGCTGTTCGACAAATACGGCACACGCATCACCGATTTCATCGACCGCTACTTCAACCTTCTGGCCATTCTCTTCGTGCTGCTGCTGATCGGCGGCTTTCTCGTTATCAAAGTGGTGTGACACTGATGTCCGAGACGCCACTCTCTCTTGCCGTCGTCCTCTTTGAGCGGTTCGTGCGCTTTCGCACCGCGAATATCACGGCGCTCGATACCGTGCCGGAGGACGCCTGCGACATCATCCCGGCGGGCCTTCGCAACAACATTCACTGGCAGGCCGGTCATCTGGCAACCGTGCAGGCGTCGCTTCTTTACCGGCGGTGCGGAGTCGACGCGCCGCTCGACGACTCATGGTTCGCCTCGTTTGCCAAGGGGACGTCGCCCTCGGACTGGTCCGGTTCCACCCCGTCATATGCCGATGCCCGCACGCAACTGCGCGCGCTGGTCGATCGCACCCGGTCCGATCTGCCGTCGCTTGCGGGATTGGCGTATCCCGAGCCGGTGACGGTCACCGGAGGGGAACGTCTCTCGACTTTTCTCGATGCGCTCGGCTTTCTCACGATCCATGAAGCGCTCCACCTTGGAACGATCAATACCATGCGGCGTCTGGCGGCCGTCAGATAGGGCGAGGAAAAAGAAATGTCTTTACGTATAAGCACTATGGCGCGATTTCCTGCACGAAACGAGATGTACGGATGACCCCGACCGTGATCGAACTGGAGATCGATGATTTGGCGTTCGACGGCAAGTCGGTCGGCAAACTCGACGGCAAGGTTGTCTTCTGTAATGGCGGTCTTCCCGGTGAGCGCGTGCTCGCGGAAATCACCAGAAACAAACCCCGCTATTGCCAGGCGAAGGTCACGAAGATCCTTCGCAAATCAGACTTGCGGATTGAGGCGCGCTGCGACCATTTCGATATCTGCGGAGGTTGCACGTGGCAGGATCTGGCCTACGAACAGCAGTTGCGCTATAAGAAGGACCAGGTTGTCCAGTGCCTCTCGAAACTGGGCAAACTACCGTCGGTCGTCGTTCACGATGTGATCGGGTCCCCCGATCAGTTTTCCTATCGCAACAAGATGGAGTTTTCGTTCAACACGTCGGACCACGGTGGTTTTTCGCTAGGACTGCATGAGCGGGGGCGATGGGATTCCATCTTTGATCTCGGCCGCTGCCACCTGACATCGCCGGTGGTGAACGAACTGGTCGCGTGGATGCGCGAATACGTCGCCGCAAACGGATTGTCGGTGTACGATGTCGCCACCCATGAAGGGTACATGCGATTTCTTGTTGTCCGGGAAGGCATAAACACCGGACGGATTCTGGTCAACGTGGTGACCAACTACGGCGAGTTTCCGCTCGCCGACAAACTCGTGCACGGTCTCACCACGCGGTTTGAGTCCGTCGCGACGATCGTGCACAACCAGAACGGCCGCAAGTCCAACATCGCGGCCGGCGAGATCGAGACGGTCCTGTACGGACCCGGTTATGTCGAAGAGCGGCTGGGGCGGTTCGTCTTCCGGATCCGCGCCAACTCTTTTTTCCAGACCAATACCCGGCAGGCCGAACGGCTGTACGAGATCGGATTTGACATGCTTCAGCCAACCGGCTCGGAGCGGCTTCTGGACCTGTATTGCGGGACGGGGTCGATCGGCATCCTGGCGTCGGAACGGGTCCAGAGTGTGACCGGAGTCGAGCTGGTACCGGATGCGGTCGAGGCGGCCCGGGAGAATGCGGCCGCCAACAATGTGACGAATGCGGTCTTCTTTGAAGGTGATGTAAAGGACCTGTTGAATCGGCTGAACGATGACGATACACGATATGAGGCGGTGATAGTCGATCCGCCTCGAGCGGGGCTGCACCCGAAGGCGCTCCGCGGGATAGTCGAGATGGCGCCGGCGCGCCTGCTGTATATCTCGTGCAATCCCGCGACTTTCGCGCGCGACGCCGCGCTGCTGGTGGCCGCCGGCTGGCGGTTGCCGGAAGTGCGGCCGGTTGACATGTTCCCGCACACCATGCATATCGAGCTGGTGGGACTGTTCCGACGAGAATAAGGATGCGTGCGTCGGGCCGACGGTTGGATGAGTTCGGCGCGCTTTTGTCAAGGAGGCTTCATGGTTCGGTTTCTGAAATGCGGTATTCTGCTGATACTCCTCACTGCGGTGCTGCACAGCCCGCCGCTCCTCGCTGAAAACGCCGCCTTCACCAAACTCGGCGGCCAGATCCTCACCGACCTGCAGGCGTTCGATCCGGTCAAGGCCACTCAGATGGGCATTCACACCTACGATGCCCGGCTCGCGGACTACTCATCGAAATCAATCCGGGCCCAGATCTCCCGACTCAAGGATCACCATAAGTCGCTTCGGCGGTTCAATTCATCCAATCTGGACTCGCACGAATTGATCAATTTCCGGCTGCTCGAGTCGAATCTGAATATCGCGCTGCTCGATCTGGACAAGATCCGCTGGTACGAACGTTCGCCGCAGATGTATGTCGATCAGGCGGTCGACGGCGTTTATTCGCTCGTGCTGTCGCAGCATGCGCCCTTGTCGAACCGGTTGTTCTCGATCGTGGAGCGCATGAAGCAGGTGCCGGAGCTTTTGCGCACGGCGCAGAAAAACATCAAGCGGGCGCCGGCCGTCTATATCGAAACCACCCGGCAGTCGCTGGAAGGCGGTATCGACTTCTACCAGCAGGTCGCCGGCGAGTTGATGAAGCAGTTCCCCGAAGAGGCGGACAATATCCTCAAGCACTCCACCGCCGCACGTGAGGCGATGACGGAGTTCAGCGCTTACCTCGAGGGACTGGAACGATCCGACGAACACAGCTTCGCGATCGGCAAACAGAATTTCGACTACATGCTGTCGCACGGGCACCTTCTCGGCTTTGATTCCGATTCGCTGCTTCGCATCGGTGAGAACCTGCTTGCCGAAGTCCAGGCGGAATACGTCGACTATCTCGATTTCGTCGAGAACAACCGGCAAAACGGACAGGACTCGGTTTTTATTCCGGCTACCTTCACGCGCCAGGATGTTCTCGACTACTACGCCTGGGAAGTGAATCAGGTGCGGGTGTTCCTCGAGATGAACGATATCGTGACGATACCAGCCGACATCGCCCCGGTCGACGTGGTTCAGACGCCGCCCTTTTTGCGCGCGATGATCGGCGGCATCGCATATCAGCCGGCCGGGCCTTTTGATGCGGTGCAGAAAGGTTACTTTTATATTCGCCCGATCCCCGATGAGCTCGACCGCGCGCAGCTCGACGCGCGCTACCGCTACGTTCACCGGCGCGGTTTTCGCGGATCGGTCGTCCACGAGGCTTTTCCCGGGCATCACCTGCAGATGCAGTTGGCCGGGATGTCCGGTGATCCCGTGCGCAAATGGCAGCAGAACATCATGCTGATCGAGGGCTGGGCGCTGTACTGCGAGGAAATGGTGTATCACGCCGGCCTGTACGGAGACAACGACCCGGCCACCTGGCTGAATATTCTCCGCGGGATCCGATTCCGCGCCGCCCGCATCATCGCCGACGTCAAGCTTCATACGGGACAGTTCACGTATGACGAGTGCGTCGACTGGATGATCCGCACGCTCGATATCGACACCGAGGCGGGGAAGGAGTATGTCCGTACCGAGGTGCGCCGCTACACGCTCACGCCGACCGTGCAGATGTCGTATCTCATGGGGAAGGTGCTGATAGAGCAGTTGCGCGACGCAATGATGCAGCGCGACGGCGACGCCTATTCAGACAACGAGTTCCATGACGCGCTGCTGGGTCAGGGATCGATACCGCTCCCGCTGCTTCGCGAGGCCCTGGGTCTGTAGCGCAGTAATGGCGCTACCGGACGCCGACATTCTACAGCGGCCCCGCGCTGGTCGGGTGTGCACGAGGCGGTCTACGTGGACCGCTTCGTGCAGTAGTCCCGCAACCAGTCATCGAGCGTTGTCCGGTTCGGGCCGAGCAGGCGATCCGCCTCGGCGCCGTCGACGTCTTCGTCGATCCTGTTGAAATAGGCGAAAAACGCGGCCCTGCTCTTGTAGTCGGTCCGACCCGTCAACAGCCCGGCAAGTCTCACTATCCATACGGGCATCATGCGTACGCGCATGTCGGGGTGGCATACCCGCCCGAACCGCCGTACTACCTCGCCGATCGTTAACGCTTCCGGACCCAGATTGTAGAAGCATTTGTTTTCCGCTTCCTGCGTGCGGTAGGCGTTAACGACCTGCGCGGCGTAATCCGACACCGCCAGCCAGCGGCGGGGAATCGGCTGGCGACCGATATACGCGAGACCTCCGTCGCGAATGAAATGCGGCAACGATTCAAAAAACCACGACGCGCGCATGATCGTGTACGGAATGCCGCTTTCCATGATGGCGCGTTCGGCCCGCACTTTGGCGCGAAGATAAATCGGCCCTTCCTCCCGGCCTTTCGATGATGCGCCGGTGATGGTGATCAGGCGTTTGACTCCGCTGTCTCGGGCCACTGTCGCCGCCAGGGCCGAGCCGCCGATTTCGATTCGTTCGTACAGCGCCGGATCACGCTTCGCATTCAGGTTGAGATACACGAAGTCCTGACCGGCCATCGCGCGGGCGAGTGACGCGCGGTCGGTGACGTCGCCGGCCACCACCGAGAAGCGGTCGCCGAGTTCATCGCTGACAGGCTGGGGACGTGTGGTCATGATCGTCACCCGGAAGCCACTGGTCCGAAGTTTTTCGGCAACGGGGAGTCCCAGCATCCCGGTGCCGCCGATTACAAGTACCGAATCCTGCATGATATTCCTCGGTAGGCCATCCCACTATACACTTTTGACGGAGCGTTGTAAGTTATTATCAATTGTACGCTTATGTGAAAGTGTCCATTGCCGCCGGGCGGGGCCGATTCGGGTGCGGTTGGACCCATGTGTTTCAACTGGTTACGTATCAATGGAATAGGTTTCAGTAAATTTGTTTTTTCTCTTTCGTGGCATCAGACGCCCGGCTATATTGGCGATCATGGCCGAACGAATTCTGTGGGCGCCCTGGCGGTCTGCCTTTGTCCTTTCCAAGAAAGAGAAAGGATGCCCGTTATGCAAGGCCCTCCGGGCCAGAGAAGATTCCGGGAAGAACCTGATTCTGTACCGGGGGGATTCCTGCTTTGTCATCATGAACAAGTTCCCGTATAACACGGGCCACCTGATGATTTGCCCGAAGCGCCATATCTCGAAACTCGACAAGCTGACTTCGGAAGAGAGCGACGAGTTGATGACGCTGACGCGTCAGTCTTCGCACATCATCAACCGCGTACTCAAGCCGCATTCGCAGAATCTCGGCATGAACCTCGGGCGGTCGTCCGGCGCGGGTATTCCGGAGCATGTGCACATGCACATCGTGCCGCGCTGGAGCGGTGACACCTCGTTCATGCTGGTCGTGGGCGACACCAAAGTGGTGTCGGTGCCGCTCGATCCCGTCTACCGGGCGCTCCGAAAGGAGTTCGGGAAGCTGTGAGCCCGAAAAAGAAAATACCGACCAAGACGGAACTGCAGCAGTTGCAGAAGCTGTACAAAACCGATGAGAAGATCGGTGAGCGTCTCGGCGGCGTACCGTCCTATCTCGTGGCATATTGGCGGCGCAAGAAAAACATCCCCAAGTACTCTCTTCCCAAATTTTCGGAGAACGAAATCCGGAATCTGTGGGAGCGATACGGCGACGACGAGAAATGCGGACTGGAGCTGGGCATCTCCAAGGCCGCTTTTTACAACTGGCGGCGGCGATACGGGATCCGCGAGAAACCCGCCTTTCTCAAGCTCGAACAGCTCGAATTCAACTTTCCGGGCTCGCGCCCGAGCATTCACACCACCTCGCTGTACGGCAAACAGACGGTGGCCCAGAAAGTGTTCGCGCGCGCGGCGGGGCTGGAGAAGGTTGAAGTCGGCCAGTCGGTCGAGGTCGAACCCGATGTCGTGATCGTCAGCGGCAATGTCGCGCGCGTGGTCAGCGAGTTCCGGCAGGCCGGCGTCGAGTACGTCTGGAATTCGGGCAAAATCGTGCTCGCGCCCGATCAGTTTGCCCGCGACGGCGACGACGGCGACTGCGCCGAACATGCGGCCGTCAGAGAATTCGTGAAGCGACAGGGTATCCGTGCCCTTTACGATTTGCGCGAGGGCGGCGTCAACCAGGTGGCCGTCGAACGGGGACATCTCGTCCCCGGATCGCTGGCGCTGGTGACCGACCCCGAAGCCGTCTCGTTCGGCTCGCTCGGGTCGCTGTGCCGTCGCATAGACTGCGCACGTGTTGCGGACATGTGGGCGCGCGGGCGGATCGCCCTGACCGTCCCGCCGACCGTATTTGCCGCCGTGTCGGGCCGTCGCGGCCGCGGCGTTTTCGCCCGCGATATCGCCCTGTTCCTCGTCAAAAAACTGGCGGAAAGCGGCGCTACCGATGCGACCATCGAGCTGGCCGGTTCGGTCGTGTCCCAGATGTCCGTCAGCGAACGGTTCACACTGGCCGGGTGCAGCGCGGCGCTGTCCGATGCCGGCGCGCTGTGCCCGTACGACGCGACCATCCGCCGCTACCTGAACGGCCGCACGATGTCCAGCTACAAGCCGATCCTGGCCGACAAGGACGCCGAGTACAAGCAGATGTTCCAGTTGTCCATTGACCACGTGCTGCCGCAGGTGGTGTCCGGCGACGGACCGAAGGGAATACGCCCGGTGCAGGAAAGCGAAGGGATGACGGTGAGCCGCATCGTGCTCGGCTACTGCACCAACGGCCGGTTCGACGATCTTCGTGTCACCGCCGAAATCCTCAAGGGAAACAAGGTCCACCCGGACTGTCAGTTGTTTATCATGCCGGCCTCACGATCGGTCCATCTCGAGGCGCTCAAGAAGGGGTTGATCCGTATCTTTGTGGAAGCCGGTGCGATCGTGCTGCCTCCCGGAAGCGACCCGTTTATCGATGCTGTTCTGCGCGGGCTGCCGCCGGGAGAGAAAGTCCTGTCGACCGGCGGCTGGCATTCCGCCCCCGCCGACATGGCGGCTCGTGGGGATTACCTGATGTGTTCGCCTGCCACCGCCGCAGCATCGGCCCTGTCCGCTTCGCTCACCGACCCCAGCCGGTTTGTGAGATAGCCGGCGCGCACGCTCTCATTCTTCTGTAGAACACGATGATCGCCACGGGTCTTTTTCTGCGCGTATCTGGTCAGACCATCAAAACAACAACCGGATCTGAAAGGATGCGCCATGAAGAAGGCAGCAGTACTCGCCCTGGCTCTTGTGATCGGTGTCGTAGGCGCCGTCCAGGGGTTCGACGGCGAACGCAAGGGGTTTGTACTTGGCGGCGGCATAGGCTACGCCTCGTCGGTGAAAACCACAGTCGACGTTTCCGCATCGTCCGGGTTCGGCGACCAGTTCTACCTCGGTACGCTGGAAAACGACGAGAAGGGTCTCGCCGGGCAGCTAATGTTTGGTTTTGGCTGGGACGACCGGAACATGCTCGTGCTGGAAAGCAACGTCGCAGTGTACTCGATCAACGACCTCAACCTGTACGGTGACGGCTTTCTGTACGATGTGCAGTTTGCACAGGGTGTCGGTACGGTTAGTTGGTACCATTACTGGGGCGGGCGCGGTTCATCGATATTCACGGCGATCGGCGGAGGATTGGGCTACTTCGATACGGACTACACCGATCCGAACGACTACGACTTCGCCTGGCTGGCGGCAATCGGCTATGAATTCACCGCACACCTGCAGCTTGGCGTATACTACACGAGCGGCAAGACGGTGTTCACGGAAGTACCGGGTCTGCAGGGAGACTTCACGCAGACCAATCTCTCAGTGCTGCTCAGCGCTGTCGCTTTTTAGAATCGTTACGGTCAACCAAAGAAAAAGGCGGTCGGTGCGTACGCACCGACCGCCTTTATTTGGCCACCGATCGACCTACACGCCGACCGGTTTTGGTTTCCAGACTTTCCAGACCTGTCCGACCAGATCCGGGCCCGGCTTGAGTGTTGCTGAGCCGGGTGTCCACTCGGCCGGAGTCGCCTCGGCGCCTTTTGTTTTGCGCACGAGCTGAAACGCCTGAATCTGGCGAATCGTCTCCGGGAAATTGCGTCCCACCGGCGGCGTCATGACCTCCATGGCCTGAATGATACCGTCGGGATCGATGATAAACCGCCCGCGGACCTCCACACCGGCAACATCATCGTAGACGCCGTACAAACGGCCGATCTGTCCGCCGGAATCCGAGAGCATCGGGAACGGAACCCCACCGTCGACCATTTTCGACAGCTCGGTTTCATTCCAGATTTTGTGAACGAAGTGAGAGTCGACCGAACAGGCGAGCACGTCCACGCCAAGGTCGGTCAGAGTTTTGTACGAAGCGGCGACCGTCGCTATTTCGGTCGGTCAGACGAACGTGAAGTCGCCGGGATAGAAACACAGCAGCGTCCACTTGCCGAAATGATCGGAAAGCTTGACGTTGGTGAACGCTCCCTTGTGATACGCGGGCGCCTCGAAATCCGGCGCCGGGCGTCCTACCATAATACTCATGGCACGCACCTCCGAGGGGGGTGAATTGTCTTTCGTCGAATTCTCCGGCGATGTGGGCTTGGGAACCGTCACACCGGGCCGGGCACAGCCGGGACGATCAGCCATGCAGCCTCCTTTCTGACGATGGCACACGCGCCCTCGTCGCCGCCAAGATACGGAATGTCCCCAATAGAGTCAAATCACTCTATCTTTTTTCACCGTGTGAAAGAAGGAAATCGTTTCTGCTCTCGAGTGAAGCGCCGGAAGATAATTGACTAGGTTGCCCATAACCCGTATCTTTTATTCAAACTCGTTTCGTTACCACCGTTTTCCTCGGAGGGAGGGTCTCATGCGATCCATTATTGTCGCCCTTGCCGTGCTCACCGTCATGGGCCAGTCGTCCGCGTCCGCCTTTGACGGCGAACGCAAGGGGTTCATCATCGGCGCCGCGGCCGGGATCAGCCCGTATGGGCGCGTTACTCCCGACCACGGTCTGTTCGTACTCGATCAACCGGTTGAGCGGGAAGGGGCGGGGACCGTGTCGTGGGGCTATATGGGGTGGTGCTGGAATAAGCGCGACATGGTTGTCGGCCTGCTCTCAATCGTCGGCTACCAGCAGGAGTCTATCGATTTCGATCACACGTTTGCGGGTGTCGCGTGGTTTCATTACTTTCGTCCCACCCCCACCGGTCTTTTCTCCATTATAGCGCTTGGCGGTGCGTCGTATGATACCGGGGTGACGTGTCCTGCCGACGTGGGGCCGGGTTATCTGCTCGGAGGAGGGTACGAGTTTTCGTCACACTGGCACTTTGGAGCCGCCGTATCCGGCGGCCGCTCGGAGATAGGCTTCGTGAATCTCGACCAGTTCGACATTATGCTCTTCTTCGGCGGCGTGCTCTTCTGACACGCCGGTGTTTTTGTTGATCGCGCCTCGCCGACAACTATCTTCGCGGCATGGCGCCATCCGCACACGAACGGCTTGACTTGACCGACTCGGTAACCCGCGAGCGGCTTCTCGTTCACTGCCGATTGAAACAGGGCGAGATCTGGCGCGATGACGTTGCCGGTCATCGGGTCGGCTGCGGTGATGCGGCAGGCAGCGATTTCATCGACGAGTTGTGCCGTGACCTGCCGCCGGCGACGCTGGCCGTTCACGATCCCCCCTACAACATGGTCATGGGGCAGCGGCTTTTTCCCGATATGTTTGCTGCCTGGTGCCGCGCGTGGATCGACTCGACCTGGCGACGGCTGGCCGCGGACGCGGCCTTGTATGTCTGGCTGGGGGCCGACCAGAACGATCACTTCCAGCCGCTGCCGCAGTTCATGCTCATGATGGCGCAGAGCGGGTTTGCCTCACGGTCGTTCATCACCATGCGCAATCAGCGCGGTTACGGCACGCAGCAGAACTGGATGGCGGTACGACAGGAGTTGTTGTACTACACGAAAGGAGAACCCGCGTTCGCCGTCCAGTACACGGACATCCCTAAAATCCTCCGCGGCTACTACAAAGAAGTCAATGGGGCAAGAACGGAGAATCTGGCCCGCTCCAAATCCGACACCATCCGGCCCGGCAACGTCTGGGTTGACATCCAGCAGGTGTTCTACCGAAGGGAAGAGAATGTCGCCGGCTGTTACGCGCAGAAACCGCTCAAAGCGATAGAGCGAATCATTCAGGCCTCGTCGCGCGATGGTGACACGGTCCTCGACTTTTTCGCGCACGCCGGAACGACTCTTATTGCGTGCGAGCGGTCTCGCCGACGTTGTATCACCTGCGATATCGACCCGATATTTGCGGAGATTGCGATTCGACGGCTGGAGCGATTCCGGGAAACCGGTCGTACCGGGTGGGGACGCGAACATCCTTTCGATTGCGAACTTCGCAGCTTGAGGCGGCGACAATTCGCAGAGGCGGCCCAAACCGCCGTTCCGCGCAGCTAGTCGGCGTCTTCCAGTTTCTTGCGCAACTGCTCAACCGCCGTCGATATCCAGTCGCCCCGGCGATTCTCGTGAATGGAGAACCAGAAGTGCCCGGTGGCCGGTTGCCACGTGGCCTCCAGCGTACCGACAGCGTCCGGTTTGCGCACGTGCCAGTGCGTGGAGCCGGGACGGTCCGCAAAACTGCCCCGGGAGTGAATGATCAGCCCGGCCTCGAGCACCATCGTTTCAAACCGGCGCACCACGGTTTGGGCAGTCAGCGTGCGCGACAGCGTAATGATGATACTTTCCATGGTGCGCTACTCGGGGGATTCCGCGCGAAGATAGTTCAAGGCGATACCGCTGTCGTCCATTCGCGCATAGCTGAAGTGGTTGATGAAATCGCCGGTGTTAATATACACCCCGGTCCCGAACCGCTTGAACACCGGCAGATGGAGATGGCCGATCGCGACGATGTCGTAACCTTCCGTGAGCTTCCCCTCGGCGTACCGCTCGTAATCGGCGGCGAAATGGTGTTCGCGCCGCGCGGTGTATTCACGCGAGGTTCCCGAGACGCGCTTGGCCAGCGCGATGGCGAAATCGGGGGGGAGTTTCCGATACAGCCAGATACAGACGCGGTTGCGCAGGACCCGCTTGAGCAGGCGATAGCCCCGGTCGGCGGGCGCAAGACCGTCGCCGTGTATCAGATGCAAGCGCCGACCGGCGTACTCGATATCCAGTGAATCGAGATGAACCGCCACGCCGATCTGGTTCTGGAAGAAGTCGTCCATCCAGAAGTCATGGTTGCCGGAAATGTAGTCAACCGTAATGCCGCGACGCACCAGGTCGCGGAGCAGCATGATAACGTCGAGGTTTTCTTTGGGGATGGCGCGTTTGTATTCAAACCAGAAGTCGAAGAGGTCGCCGAGAATCACGAGCCGGTCGCCGTCGGCCTTGACCATATCAGCGAGCCGGTTGATGCGGTCGAGTTTGATAAGCTCCTTCGCCGGTGGACCCGCCCCCAGGTGGGCATCGGAAAAGACATACAGCGCCATAGTCGAATATAGGTTTCGGGCACACGCCTGCGCCAGTTTTAAACCGGCGCGACCTCGCCGACCCACTCCATGAAGGCAGGCATCGCGTCGTAGAACGCCGACGAGATCGTGTCCAGCGACGCGTCGATAAGGTCGTTGATAATCAGGCGGTCGCCGCCCACCGTTCCGATATGGGCAATCGGCATCCCGGCCGCCCGGAAGTGTTTCAAGACGCGCTCGATCATCTCGGGGGCGACGCTCACAATTATACGTGATTGAGTCTCCCCGAACAGGAGGCAGTCGGGACGGATACCGTCTGCGACGGTCACTGTTGCGCCGAGCCGGCGGTCGCGGTTGGATATACAACACTCGGCCAGCGCCACCGCCAGACCGCCGTCGGACACATCGTGAGCGGAGGCGATCAATCCCTGCTGAATCGCGTTCAGCAGCGCATCCTGCATGCGCTTTTCGTGATGGAGATCAAGCGGGGGGACCGGGCCGCGCGTTTGCTTGTGGATCACGTGCAGATATTCGCTGGCCCCGAGATCTTCGCGGCCGGCACCGAGCAGGAGGACGGCGTCGCCTTCCGCTTTGAACCACTGGGTCGTGATATGGTCCACGTGCTCGATCAGCCCGACCATGCCGATGGTAGGCGTGGGGAAGACCGCGCGGCTGGGATCCTCGTTGTAAAACGATACGTTGCCGCCGGTGACGGGTGTTTCGAACACCCGGCAGGCGTCACCCATACCGGCGACCGCCTCAGCGAATCCGTAGTAGATTTCCGGTTTGTACGGATTGCCGAAATTGAGGCAGTTGGTCACCGCGAGAGGACGGCCGCCCGAGCATACGATATTGCGGGCAGCCTCGGCCACCGCCGATTGTGCGCCCAGTCGTGGATTGAGATAGCAGTACCGGCCGTTGCAGTCCGTGGTCATGGCCAGCGCTTTGGTGGTTTTGCGCAGTCGAAGAACCGCCGCGTCGGAGCCGGGTCCCACCGCGGTATTGGTCCGCACCATGTGGTCGTACTGCTCGAACACCCATCCCTTGTGGCACAGGTTCGGCGACGACAGCATGGTCACCAGCGTCTTGTTCCAGTCCGAGGGCAGCGGCAGCGAAGCGAGATCCAGCGAATTCAGTTCGTCCATGTATGCCGGGCGCCTGGTCTCGCGATGATACACGGGCGCCCCGCCGCCGAGGACCAGATCGTGCGAGGGGATTTGCGATACGGTCTGCCCGTGCAGCTTCACCGTCATCAGCCGGTCATCGGTCACATAACCGACAATCGTCGAATCCAGCCCCCACTTCGTGAAGACTTCACGGACCGCATCCTCCATGCCTTTTTTCACACAGACCATCATGCGCTCCTGCGATTCCGAAAGCAGGATTTCATATGGAATCATGCCCGTTTCGCGGACCGGTACGCGGTCGATATGAAGCTCGATGCCGGACTTCCCTTTGGCGGTCATTTCCGATGAGCAGCAGGTGATTCCCGCCGCACCCATATCCTGAATACCGACCACGAGCCCTTTTTCAATGATCTCGAGCGTCGCCTCGAGGAGCAGCTTCTCGGTAAACGGGTCTCCGATCTGCACCGAAGGCCGTTTCGATTCGGACTTCTCGGATAACTCCTCCGAGGCAAAGGTCGCGCCGTGGATCCCGTCGCGACCGGTCTTCGAACCCACGATCATCATCGGGTTGCCGACGCCTTTGGCGGTCGCCGAGACGATTCCGTCGGACTCGACCAGGCCCACGGCCATGGCGTTCACCAGCGGGTTGCCGGTGTACGCGTCGTCGAAAAACACCTCTCCTGCGACCGTGGGCACGCCGAAAGAGTTGCCATAATCACCGATTCCCCGCACCACGCCGTCGATAAGGTATCGCACGCGGGGATTTCTCGGCGATCCAAAGCGCAGTGAGTTCAAAGACGCAATCGGCCGGGCGCCCATTGTAAAGATGTCGCGAAGTATTCCGCCCACGCCCGTGGCCGCTCCCTGATAGGGCTCGATAGCCGAGGGGTGGTTGTGTGACTCGATCTTGAACACGACCGCCAGTCCGTCGCCGATATCAACCGCGCCGGCGTTTTCCTCGCCTGCCGAGGCCAGCAGATTGGCGCCTTCGCGGGGGAGAGTTTTGAGCAGCGCGATCGAATTCTTGTATGAACAATGCTCCGACCACATGACCGAAAATACGCCGAGTTCCGTAAATGTCGGCACGCGCCCGAGGAGCTGCTTGATCCGCGCGTATTCATCCGGTGTAAGCCCATGGCTTGCAACAAGTTCATCGGTGACGTCAGGCTGACGGTACGGCTCGGTCATGATTGGTCTCCTTGAAAAGAAGCCTGAATATAGACCCTCTCCCCAGGGCGGTCAAGTGGGGAGTCGTCCGGCGAGGACCCAAAAAAAAGACCGGCCGGACCGCCGGTCTTTCCCGTTGGGATGGTCTTATCAACAGGCATCAGCCCCTGTTGCGCCGACCGCCTGTCGCCCGGTCGGCTCACGCCTGCATCTCGTGTCTCATTGCTCCGGGCTGCGCTGCTGCCTGCCCGTCTGGCCCCGAAAAACTCCTTGGCCCCTCGCGCCAACCGCCGCTCCGCACGGATTGCGAACGACGGAGTGAAAAACACAAGAGTCAGTTGCCTGTTGTCGCCGTATCGGCATAGTGCCGAACAGCGGCCATGATGCCGTTCCCTTGCTACATCCTCAAATGTAGAGCAGGATCACACGCGCGTCAATGTCGAATTTCCGTGCGTCCTACTGCCCGGTGCACGGCAGAGGATGCGGGGCCGGACCGCCGAGAAACACGAAGTTGACCAGATAGATAAGATCACTCAGGTCTATCGTCCCCGCCGCATCGCCATTGACGTTGGCTTCATCCATACAGCACTCGGAATCGGGCGGCCACACAAACAGGAACGCCGTGAAACACATCAGGTCGGACAAATCGCATGAGCCATCGCCGGTCAGGTCTCCATCTACCACGCCGCGACAGCACGACTCCAGTTGGCAGGGCTCAATGGTTGCTACGTCCATCAGCGCAAACCGTGCTCCTCCGTCGCACACTACTTGGTATCCGGCAACGAAGTTCCCCGTCACGCGGACGACATCCCCGGCGCCGTACGATCCATAGTTCGAGAGGCCGTACAACTCCCCCTCGCGGTTATTGAACAACAGGCATCCCCGGTACTCGAACAGGTCGCCGCAGTAGTCGAGCGCACAAGGCTCTATGGTGGTGACGGCGACCACGGGGACGTCCTCAAACCCGCCGCAAATGGCAAACTGCCCGTTGTACTCGCCGACCACGTGCACCTGGTCGCCGGGCCCGAAACCGCCGTACTCGGTCAGCACGACCGGTCCCATGGGACCGGGCCAGATGGCATACATCGCCACACAACCTTCAAAGTCCTCCAGCGTGCCGCACCAGTCGTATGTTCCCGAGGGTTGGGCTGCGACCGGTAGCGCACCGATGCCGAGGATACCGATTCCAATGGCTATGAACTTGATCACGTTCACAATCAACCTCCCATATTTGATTGCGGTTACCGATGGTATTAATCCGTACCTGAGGCTGCAGACCGGGTGGTGTGTGGAGATCACTGAGGTGAGTTGCGGTAAGTACCGGAACCAGTCTCAGACATGTGCGAGACAGACCAATCCTACTTCCAGTATACGAAAATGGATTCGCCAGTCAATGACTCTGATTCTATGTGAAATCCGCCGATCTCAGTTTATGATGGCATTCCCGGCCGGGACGTGTATTATCCCTGTATGGATCTGCTCGAACAGTGCAAAGAGGTTATCGCCCGTCATGCGTTGATCGCTCCCGGCGATGCTGTTCTGGTGGCGCTGTCGGGCGGGCCGGACTCGGTCGCCCTGCTGCACCTGCTCACGCGACTTCGCGACAGCCTCGATCTTACCCTCGGGGCCGTTTATGTCAATCACCAGATCCGCCGCCGCGCCGCCGCGATCGAAGCCCGCTTCTGCCAGTCGCTGTGCGATACGCTGGAAGTCGACATCACGATTGTAGTCGAAGATATCCCGTCACTGGCCAAAGCCGAAAAAAAGGGTATCGAAGAAACGGCGCGAGAATTCCGCTACGGGGTGTTCGACGCAATTGCTGAGGCCGATGACTACGACCGCGTTGCGGTGGGACATCAGGCGGACGACCAGGTCGAGACCATTCTGTTCCGCTTTCTCCGGGGCGCGGGGCGAACCGGTCTGCTCGGTATTCCGGTGAAGCGGGGAAGGATCATCCGGCCCCTGCTTGAGACACCGCGCGAGGACATTCTCTCGTATCTGAAAGACGCCGGACTCAGCTGGTGCCACGATCGCACTAACGACAGCCCTCAGTACGCCCGGAACTTCATTCGGACCAGACTCCTTCCGGCGATCCGCGAGCGCCTGAATCCGTCGGTTGAGCGCGCGTTGTTGTCGACCGCGGAACTCCTGGCCGATGAAGAGCGCCTGCTTAATCGGTACATGCTGTTGGCGCTGCGACGATGCGCATCGGTTACCACAGGAGGGAAGATTCAACTTGCACGGACAGCTTACCTCCGTTATGATAAGGTGTTACGACGAAGATTGTTGCGACGCTGCTGCCAGTTTGTGTCAGGACGAACGGAAGCGCCCGACCGTGAAGTGATTGAACGCCTCGACCGCTTCTGCCAGCAGCCGTCGGCGGCCCTGAGCCTGCCCGATGGGATCCGCGCGCTTTTTGTCCCCGCAGACTGTATCATCCTGCGCCGCAACGAAAACGCCGTCGTGCACACTGAATTGCCGGTCGGCGATTCGATTCGTTTGGCGAATCCGGCGATCACCTTCCGTGTGGTTGAGCCGGCTAAGCGGACGCCGAAGGTCGATAAACGGCGTCGGTCACACTCGATTCTGATCGACCGGGACTGCGTTGCCGGACCGCTTGTCGTCCGCTCGATCCGTCCCGGCGACCGGTTCCGCCCGTTGGGAATGCGCGGACGGAAAAAAGTCGGAGATTACCTGACCGATCGGAAAGCGCCGGTGGCGCTGCGCGATGAGGTCCTGGTGGTGTGCGACGCAAAAGGGATCGTGTGGCTCGTGGGATACGAAGTGGACGACCGTGTAAAGATAACGGCTGCAACGAGGAAGGTACTGAGAATTGACGCCCGTATCGCAAAGACGACCGCTGTACCAGCCGATTGAGCTGCTGATCGACGAAGACAAAATCCAGCGTCGCGTGAAAGAACTGGGCCTGCAAATCACCCGCGATTACGCCGGCCGCGAACCGGTTGTCGTCGGTGTACTGAAAGGCTGTACGGTGTTTCTTGCCGATCTCATCCGCAACATCAACCTGCCGGTGGAAGTGGAGTTCATCTCGGCGGCGTCGTATCGCAAGGGCGCACGCCAGGACAAAAACATCGAGATCGCCGATGCCATGACCATTGACCTGCACGGTCGTGATTTGCTGATCGTCGAAGGGATTGTCGAGACCGGACGAACCGTGTCGCGTATCGCGCAGCGGCTCAAGCAACTGGAACCGGCCTCGATGGAGATTGTTACCCTCTTAGACAAGCCCAGCGCACATCGGCCCAAAATCGAGCTGAAGTACAAGGGCTTCAAACTTGGAAACGAGTTCGTGGTCGGCTACGGACTCGACAACACGCAAAAGTATCGCAACCTGCCTTATATCGGACGGGTAAGCGAATCGCGATAAGGTGACGATATCGTGACCAGGGGCCGAATCTTTCGGCCATGCACGGGTATAACGTTTGGACCGAGACACACCAACGAAAGACAGGATTCGTGAACGATAACAGACGACCACCGGTTGACCCGGAGAAAAGACACCGAAACCAGCAGTCGAAGGATCCGATGCCCTGGCGCGGCACCGGGCGATCCCTGATTCTCTGGGCCGTCATCATTATTGTCGCCCTCGCCACCTGGCAGGCGTGGGGCTCGATGGACCACGATATCGCCGATATCACGTATTCGGAATTCGTCCAGCAGATCGACAAAGAAAACATCGCTGAAGTGACATTCACGGAACGCGCGGTTGAAGGCAAGCTTCGCGAACCGGCCGCGTTCTCGTCGAGCAAGCAGAGCGGCCAGACGTTCGGGAAATTCAAGTCCCGAATCCCCTTTCCCGACGTCAACTACGAACTGATCAACCGGCTGGAAAAAAGCGGCGCGCGGATCGTCGCCAAGATCGAAGAAAACTACTTTTCCATCCTGATTTCCATTCTGCCGTGGGTCGTTCTCGTTCTTATCTGGCTGTTTTTCCTGCGCCAGATGCAGGGTGCGGCCGGCGGACCGAAAGGGCTGTTCTCTTTCGGCAAGAGCAAGGCGAAGCTTCTGACCGACGAGCGGCCCAAGGTGACGTTTAACGACGTCGCCGGAGCGGCCGAAGCCAAGGAAGAACTCGAAGAGATCATCGAGTTCCTGAAGGAACCGGCCAAGTTCCAGAAACTCGGCGGCAAAATTCCCAAAGGCGCCCTGTTGCTCGGCCCTCCCGGCACGGGCAAAACCCTTCTCGCGCGGGCGGTCGCCGGGGAGGCCGGGGTGCCGTTCTTTTCCATGTCGGGCTCCGACTTTGTCGAGATGTTTGTCGGCGTAGGCGCCAGCCGCGTGCGGGACTTGTTCGACCAGGGCAAGAAGAACGCGCCGTGCATCATTTTCATCGATGAGATCGATGCTGTCGGTCGCCATCGCGGCGCCGGTCTCGGCGGCGGCCACGACGAACGCGAACAGACGCTCAACCAGCTGCTGGTCGAAATGGACGGCTTTGAATCGAATGAGGGAGTCATCCTCATCGCCGCGACCAACCGCCCCGACGTTCTCGACCCGGCGCTCCTGCGCCCCGGACGGTTCGATCGTCAGATCGTGGTCGGCACACCCGATGTCAAGGGCCGCGAGGGTATCCTTCGCGTCCACTGCCGCAAAATCAAGATGTCTGAAGATGTTGATCTCGATGTTCTGGCCCGCGGCACGCCCGGCATGTCCGGCGCCGATATCGCCAACATGGTCAATGAGGCCGCGCTTCTGGCGTCCCGGAAGAACCGCGAGTCGGTCTCGATGGAAGATTTCGAGGAAGCCAAGGACAAGGTGCTCATGGGCACCGCCCGCAAGTCGCTGGTGATCTCCGACGAAGAAAAAGAGATCATTGCCTACCACGAGGCGGGACACGCGCTGGTCGCCAAGCACCTGCCCAAAGCCGACCCGCTTCACAAAGTCACGATCATCCCCCGCGGAATGGCGCTCGGCGTGACCTGGTCTTTGCCGGTCGACGAACGCCACACGCACTCGAAGGAATATCTTGAGGCTACGCTCGCCGTCATGATGGGCGGCCGCGTCGCCGAGTTGCTCGTGTTCAACCAGCTTGACACCGGCGCGGGCAACGATCTCGAGCGCTCCACCAAGCTGGCGCGCAAGATGGTCTGCAACTGGGGCATGTCCGAAAGACTCGGCCCCGTGACTTTCGGCAAGACCGACGAACACATCTTCCTCGGCAAGGAAATGGCTCACGCGCCGGATTACTCCGAGGCCACCGCGGTGGTCATCGACGAGGAAATCCGCTCCTTTGTCGAAGCTGCGGAGACCCGGGCTAAGGAAATCCTCGGCAAGCATATCAAGCAGTTGCATGCGCTGGCCGGGGCGCTGCTCGAACGCGAGATTATCGATGCGCGCGAGGTCGACGAAATCATCCGCAATACGCCCGGTGATTCCGAGGAAGTCGAGAAACCCAGCCCGTCGCCCGTCAAGTAGCGGCGGACCATACGACAGGTTCCGACGGGGTGATCGTATCGATCGCCCCGTTTTTTTTCGCGGATCCAAAATCAATCTTGAATTGACCGCCCTGTTTTCGCTATATGTGAATGTGACCGATCACAAACGAGAGCGGCTATGACCAAACAGGTACTCACACGTCAGCCCGAACGGAAACCGGTCATCCGGCTGGCCGACGGCAGGCAGCTGGAGCTGTCCCGGCCGCTGGTTATGGGTGTGGTCAACGTGACGCCGGACTCGTTTTCGGACGGTGGGCAGTTCGCCGATTCACGGACCGCCTGCGAGCATGCGCTCCGGCTCGACGGCGAGGGCGCCGACATAATCGACATCGGTGGCGAATCCACCCGGCCCGGCGCTGATCCGGTGTCCCTCGAGCTTGAACTGGAACGGGTTCTGCCGGTTATTGAGGCGGTCCGCCGGCAAACCAAAACGCCCATTTCGATCGATACCTCCAAGGCGGTCGTCGCGGCTCGCGCGCTGGATGCCGGAGCGGATATTGTCAACGACGTAACCGCCCTCCGCCGCGATCCCGACATGGCGACGGTCCTTAAGAAAACGGCGGCCCCGGTCGTGCTCATGCACATGCTCGGAGAGCCCAAAACCATGCAGGTTCAGCCGCGCTACGAAGACTGTGTGGGAGAGATAAGACGTTTTTTCGAACAACGCATCAGTTACGCCGAGACCCGCGGGATTGACCGGTCCCGAATTATCCTCGATCCCGGTATCGGGTTCGGCAAGCGTCTGGTCGATAATCTTGATATATTCGCCCGCCTGGACGAACTGGCGACTTTCGGACTGCCGCTGCTCGTCGGGGCGTCGCGGAAACGATTTATCGACATGCTGCATCCGACCGGTGAACCGGCCCATACGCGGCTCGGCGGATCGATTGCCGCCGCCGTGATGGCCGTGCTCAACGGGGCGGATATCGTGCGGGTGCACGATGTCGCTGAAACGGTGGAAGCGCTCAAAGTGGTGCAGGCGATTCGGACCGAGACATGACCTTCCTGCAATTCGAAATGCTCAAGTTCGGGCTCAAGGACCTGATCGACGTCGCGATCGTGTCCTTCATCATTTACCAGATGCTGCGCCTGGCCAAAGGCACCCGCTCCGCGCAGATTATCGTCGGCCTGTCGCTGATCGCCGCGATCGCCTTCATCTCGTACTGGTTCCAGCTCGAAGGACTGACGTATCTGTTTTCCACCCTCGGCACGTTCGGTATTTTGGTCCTGGTGGTCGTCTTCCAGCCGGAACTTCGCGGGGCGCTCGCCCATATCGGGCAGAACCGACTCTTCCGCATGTTCGTGTCGCTCGAGCATTCCAAGGCGCTCGAGGAAGTTTCCCGCGCCGCCCTGCGCCTGGCCGAACTCGGCTACGGCGGGCTGATCGTCATCGAGCGTCGCACCGGCCTCCGCAATTACTCCGAGACGGGGAAGACGCTCGACGCCGCGTTGTCGTCGGAGATGCTCGTGACTCTGTTCACGCCGTATACGCCGCTGCACGACGGCGCCGTGATCGTCTCGGGCGACTTCATCGTCGCCGCCGCCGCCTCACTGCCGCTCACCACCAACCCGCGTTATCGCAAGCTCTACGGCATGCGCCACAAGGCCGCCATCGGCGTGTCCGAGGTTTCCGATGCCGTCGTCGTTGTCGTCTCCGAAGAGACCAACCATCTGTCGCTTGCGCACGACGGCATCCTCGAATCGGACATCCCCCGACAGGAGTTCCGCGACCGGTTGTCCGAATTGCTCCGCCGCTGACCTTGTATCATTCCATTGACTTTTAATCGGAAAAACGGTAGTATGGCAGGCTCGAACGGTCGCGCCCGCGCGTCGGGACGCGTACGAAAGAAGTGAACCACCGGGACAACAATGCACGATCCGTCGAAAATAAGAAACTTCTCGATTATCGCCCACATCGACCACGGCAAATCGACGCTTGCCGACCGGCTGCTCCAGAACACCCGGACCATCTCCGAGCGGGAGATGCGCAAACAGGTGCTGGACTCGATGGATCTCGAGCAGGAGCGCGGCATCACGATCAAGGCGCATGCCATTCGGATGGTCTACGAGGCGTCCGACGGCCAGGTTTACCGCCTGAACCTGATCGATACCCCCGGCCACGTCGACTTCACATACGAGGTATCGCGGTCGCTGGCGGCCTGCGAGGGCGCCGTCCTTGTCGTCGACGCCGCGCAGGGAATCGAGGCGCAGACGTTGTCCAACCTGTACCTCGCGATGGACAACGACCTCGAGATCATCCCGGTCGTCAACAAGATCGACCTGCCCACCGCCGACCCCGACCGGGTCGCCGCGGAGATTGTCGACCTGATCGGCTGCAAGCCCGAGGAGGTGCTTCGCTGTTCCGCCAAGGAAGGGATAGGGATCGACGAGTTGCTCGAACGGATTGTCAAGGTCGTGCCGCCGCCGAAAGGCGATCCCGCCGCGCCGCTGCAGGCCATGATTTTCGACTCGGTATTCGACAGCTATCGCGGCGTGATGCCCCTGATCCGCGTCGTCAACGGCACCATCTCGCCCGGCGACAAGGTCAAGTTCTTCGCCAACAAGAAAGTCTTCGAGGTCGATGAAGTCGGATACCTTCGCCTGCAGCGTGTGCCGATCGACATGCTGGGAGCCGGCGATGTCGGCTATTTTTTCGCGTCGATCCGCGAAGTCGCCGATACGCGGATCGGCGACACCGTCACCACCGAAAGACACCCGGCCAAAGAACCGCTCGAGGGATTTGTCGATGTCAAGCCGATGGTGTTTTCCGGGCTGTATCCGGCGGTGGCCGAGGATTTCACGGAGCTGCGCGAAGCGCTCGAACGCCTGAAACTCAACGATGCGTCGCTGCACTTCACGCCGGAATCTTCCACCGCGCTCGGTTTCGGATTCCGCGTCGGCTTCCTCGGATTGCTCCATATGGAGATCATCACCGAACGCCTCTCGCGGGAGTACGGCCAGACCATCATCAACACCGTACCCAACGTCGAGTACCACGTGTACCTGACCAGCGGCGAGATGGTCACGGTCGACAATCCCGCCCAGATGCCTTCGACCCAGATCATCGATCATGTCGAGGAACCGTATGTTGAGTCGCAGATTATCGTGCCGTCCGAGTATATCGGCTCGATCATGAAGCTGGGCACCGAACGGCGCGGCGAATACAAAAACACCGAATACATTTCGCCGGAACGGGCTTCAATAACGTATCATTTCCCGCTGGCCGAGATCATTTTCGACTTCTATGACAAACTCAAATCGGTCACGCGCGGGTACGCGTCGTTCGATTACGGCATTCCCTACTACAAACGCTCCGACCTTGTGAAGCTCGACATTCTCGTCAACAGTGATCCGGTCGATGCGCTGTCCACCATCATCCACCGCGACCGCGCCTACAACTGGGGGCTGGCCTTGTGCGACAAACTCCGCACGCTGATCCCGCGCCAGATGTTCGAGGTGGTTTTGCAGGCGGCGATCGGCAGCCGGATCGTGAGTCGTTCCACCATTCGTCCGCTTCGCAAAAACGTAACCGCCAAGTGCTACGGCGGCGATATCACGCGCAAGCGCAAACTGCTCGAACGCCAGAAGGAAGGCAAGAAGCGGATGAAGCAGATCGGCGCGGTGGAAATCCCCCAGGAGGCGTTCCTCGCCGCCCTGAAGATCGAGCGGTAACCCCCCAGCATACGGCTCGCGGACCTGTAGGTCACGACTGTACTCAGACGTGATATGCCGTGCGTAGCCCATACCTCAGCTCTCCGATTCCGTCCGCCTGCCAAACGTCACATACAGCGCGGGCAAGACCAGAAGCGTCAGCGCGGTCGATGTCAATATCCCGCCGACCACTACCGTCGCCAGCGGCCGCTGTACCTCGGCGCCGACACCGGTCGAAATCGCCATCGGAACAAACCCAAACGCCGCCACCAGCGCCGTCATAAACACCGGACGTAGGCGCGTAACCGCGCTTTCGCGCACCGCCGACACGATATCCATGCCGTCGGACCGATAACGTTTGATGGTCGATACCAGGACCAGTCCGTTGAGGACGGCAATCCCCGACAACGCGATAAACCCGACGCCTGCCGATATGGAGAACGGCATGCCGCGAAGAGCCAGTGTTACCACGCCGCCCAGCGCCGCCAGCGGTACCCCGGAGAAAATCAACAGCGCGTCGCGGGCCGACCGATAGGTCCAGTACAACAAGCCGAATATCAGCAGCAACGCAATCGGTACGACTATCGCCAGTCGAAGTCGTGCTCGTTCCAGATTCTCGAATTGCCCGCCGAGACGAATAAAGTAGTCCGTGGGCAGTTCGACTTCGTTGTGGAGCAGCTCCCGCAGCTCGTTGACGAACGATCCCATGTCGCGGTCGCGCACGTTGCACTGGATCACGATTCTGCGCTTGCTCCACTCGCGGGTGATGGTCCCCGGCCCCTCCTCGAGTGACGCGTTTGTCACTCGATCCAGTCCAACCAGGCTGCCGGTCGACGACCGCACGAGGATTCGGTCGATGTCTTCGGGGCCGTGGAGTCGTGTCGTATCGACCCGCACCGCCAGTTCGAATCGCCGCTGGCCCTCGAAGACGTCGCCGACCACGATGCCGCCGATACTTTCGACCGACGTCAGCACGTCGCGCGCGGTCAGTCCGAATCGCGCGAGACGCTCGCGGTCGACCGTGAGGCGAAGCTGCGGCTGGCCGGTCAACTGTTCGACCGACACGTCTGCCGCGCCATCGATCGTCTCCACCAGCGCGGCGATTTCCTCGGCTTTCTCCTCGAGGACCGCGAGGTCGTCGCCGAACAGCTTGATCCCGATATCGGACCGGATGCCGGCGATCATTTCATTGATCCGCATCTCGATCGGCTGCGTGAATATGCGATTCTGTCCCGGCAGATCGGCCAGTTCCGCGTCAATCGCCGCAACCAACTCCTCCTGCGTGCCGGCCTTTGTCCATTGACCGCGCGGGTGCAGCGCCATGAACATGTCCGACAACTCCAGACCCATCGGGTCGGTCGACAGCTCCGCCGTCCCGGTCCGCGTCCAGATGTGCGCTATCTCGTCGGGGAACGCCGCCAGTAGGTTCTGCTCGATTCGCGTGTTGTATGCCACGGACTCATCGAGAGAAATCCCGGCCAGCCGTACGAGGTTAACTACTATCGTTCCTTCGCTCAACCTCGGCACGAACTCGGACCCAAGGCGCGTGAACAGAATCACGCCGGCGCACAGCAGGACCAGCGCGACCAGCAGGACCGCTCGGGCTCGGCGAATGACGAAATCGACCGTCGGTCGGTATGCCCCTTTGAGCCATCCGATAACGACCGGTTCGCGCTCTTTCACACCCCGGTTCAACAGGGTGCCGATCAGGGCGGGGATGACGGTGAAGGACATGATGAGCGACCCGGTCAGTACAAACACGACCGTCATCGCCATCGGGCGAAACAATTTGCCCTCGACTCCCTGAAGGGTCAGGATCGGGAGATAGACGATGATGATAATCAGCTCGCCGAACAGGGTCGGTTTGCGAACCTCGAGGATAGCGTCGCGGATGATATCCATGCGCGACACGCTCGAAGACCCGTGTGCGAGTCGTCGTACGGAGTTCTCGACCTGGATCACCGCGTTATCCACGGCGAGGCCGAAGTCGATGGCGCCGAGACTCATCAGGCTGCCGGCGATGCCTGCCCGGGACATCAGGTCGAACGCGAACAACATCGAAAGCGGGATAGCGGACGCGACAATAAGGCCCGCGCGAAGGTTGCCCAGAAAGACGAACAGGACCGCGACCACGAGCAGCGCCCCAAACAGCAGATTGTGCTCCACCGTGCGAAGAACCTTGCCGACAAGTTCCGTCCGCTCGTAAACGGGAATCGCCCGGACCCCATCGGGAAGATTGGCGGCCGCCTCGTCCAGCCGCTGGGCCATGTCTTCGGTGACGCGCGCCGGGTTTCCACCGGTAATCATGAATCCGAGTCCCAGAACGGCTTCGCCTTTTCCGTCGTAGGTAGTAGCGCCCCGACGGATCTCGTGGCCGATTGCCACCTCGGCAATTTCCGCAACGGTCACCGGCACGGACTCGACCGTCGAAATGACGATATTCTCGATCTGCGCGATATTCTCGACATTGCCTATCCCGCGCACGATCGTCATCTCGCCGCCCCGCACGATTTGTCCGCCCGGAACGTTACCGAGGTCTTCCTCGATCGTTTCGATCACATCCGGAAGCGACAGATTGTACTGCGCCAGACGATCCGGATCGAATAGTATCAGGTACTGCTTGACGAATCCGCCCCAGCTGTTGACTTCAGCCACCCCCGGTACCGCCTGTAACTGCGGCTTGACCACCCAGTCCTGAACGGTGCGGGGATCGGTTAGGTCCGGTGTGTCGCCCACGACAACATAGTGGAAGACCTCGCCGAGTCCCGTCGAGACCGGCCCGAGCTGGGGCGACGGAATACCGTCGGGGAGATCGGCCGTCGGGAGCCGTTCGGACACCTGTTGCCGGGCGAGGTAGAGGTCCGTGTTGTCATCGAAGATGGCCGTGATTTGTGACAGCCCGTATTTCGTGACCGACCGTACCTCCTCAAGTCCCGACAACCCGGTCAGCGCCTGCTCCAGCGGATAAGTTACCAGCAGTTCAAGATCGTCCGGCGCCCATCCCGGCGCGGCAACGTTGACCTGCACCAGCACCGGCGTGGTGTCGGGGAAAGCGTCGAAGGGAAGCTGTAGCAGCGCGATTATCCCGACCACACAGAGCAGCCCCGCCAGCGCCAGGACGAGGTACCGGTAGCGCAGTGTAAACTCGACCAGTGATTTGAGCATGGTTGTCTCAGCCGACCGGTTCGAGCCCGCAGCAGCCCGCGCCGATACTGGTCTTTTTCAGTTCCGTCTTCAGCAGGAATGCGCCTTCGACAACCACTTCTTCGCCCGGACGGAGCCCGCCGCTGACCTGGTAGTACGGTCCTTCGGCGTCAATCAACTCCACCTTGCGGGGCCGGTAGCGATCGACCGCCTCGCGTACGAACACGACATTGCAGCAGCCCTCCCACTGCACCGCATCCTTCGGCACGAGCGCGACCGTGTTATCGAGTGTCCGGGTGATATGTGCCCGGCCGAACTCGCCTGCCCGAAGCTGGTTGTTCGGGTCGAGCACGCGCGCCCGGACCGTTCCCGTACGCGTGTGCGGGTCGAGAAACCGCGACGTCCAGATGATCTCCGCGCCGACCCGGTTCAGCCCGCGACCGTCGGAATCAAACGTCATCGTCTGTCCCACGGATACCTGTCGAAGCTGCTCTTCGGTGAGACGGGCCTCGATCCACATCGATGACGGATCCGCGATCAACGCGAAGGCGCGGCCCGCATCGTTCAACTCCCCTATCCGGGCTATTCGTTCGACGACCATGCCGGCGCCGCCCGCCCGAAGCGCGAACTGGTTGGACAACGTGCCGTGCTTGATGATCTCATCGATATCGTTTTCGTCGAGCCCGGCCGACAGCAACATGCCTCGGGCGCCGACCAGCGACGCACGGCTGCGTTGCGTTATGGCATCCTGTTGCTCGTAGTCGGCCGCGCTGATCAGGCCCACCTTGCGCAATTCGCGGTGTCGCTCGAGTTCCTTTTGCTGAACATCGTACTCCGCCTGCGCCGAAAGAAATGCGGCGCGCAATTCGGCGATCTCCGGTGACTGCAGGATTGCCAGGACGTCACCTTTTCGGACGACGTCCCCCGGTGACACCATCCAGCGCGATACCAGCGCCGGGACCGTCGTGGTAACCACGGTCGCCGCGGTTTCGTCGAACACCACCTCGGCCGGTGCATCAACCGCCCCCTCGAGCCGTGACTCGGAAACCGATCGAACCGAGATCCCGGTACGCTCGGCGGTCAGAGCCGATGCAAACTGGATCAGTGCGCCGTCGGTGGCACACGCGACGGCATTAGGACGAAAGTTCAACGTGACGTCAATCTCGTCTTCGACAGGATCGATCGCGCTCAGGGCAATGACCTCTTCCTGGGGAAACGTAATTCCCGGATTGCAGAGCCGGCAGTGCGACTCCGGCAGCCCGTGACCGGCGCACCAGTCACCGGTGGCTTTGAACTCCGCGATGAGCGCCGGATTGCATGCCGTACACTGCGATTCCGGGACCCGATGCTCGCGACACCAGTCAAGCGCGATGTTGGTTTCGCCTGTCGGCGCAGGCGCTTCATGGTGTTCGCCCGGTCCGTGGTGGTGGCCTTCGTGTCCGGCTTCGGCGCTCGCCTGTACACTCCCCGTCTGTTCGGTGTCGGATCCGCAACCGAGAAACGCGCCCAGCGCCAGGGCTATCAGCGAAATCAGTAAGATGAAAGTTCTCCGCAACATCTGTTCTCTCCACTTCAATAGTTTGGTGGACGCTCACAGGGGCGTCGGAATGATTCTGTTCAGTGGTTTCGGGCCGCAGAAGCCCGATCGGAAGATCAGACGAGCGGTCTTGGAGGGCGATCGATCCGGGCGGGATCGGGACTCGCGATGTCGATATCAGAGGTTGATGGCGTAAACGAAATCGAGAAGTGTATCAGTCGTGACTCCGGCGTAAACGCGGGCAGCATGTACAATCCGGGAAGGCAGTGCAGACAGTCTCCGCAGTCCCGGCAGTCGTCGTCGCAGTGGTTTTCACAATCGTCGGCACAGATGCCGGCCACGAGGTCGCCGCAGGCAAAAACGGCCAGCGCAGCCACAAGCCCGAGCGTGACCCAGTTCCGGATGGAGTGCAGATCGATTCTGTGAAAACCAGCAGTGCGCATACGACCTTTAAACCGCAGATGTGCTGAAAGGTTCAATCCCGAGTGGTGCTAATATACCATATCGGCCCACTTTATCAAGTCTTTTGGAGAATAGTCCGCAACGATCAGGCGGCCGTCAGGACGCCGTCTCGAGTTCCGCGCGAATTGCCGCCGCCTTCATCAACGGGAACCGGTATTTCATGTCGGTCTCGCGGAGCGCCCGTCGCCACGAGGCAAATAACTCGCTGGCGGGGTCGACCACCCACTGGCCGCCGTCGCCGGCGGATGAACCGCCGTCTCCTTCGAAACGACGGACATGCGGACAGGAGACGGCATCGGCGACCTCGGTGTGGCCGTCAACCCTGCAATAGGTCAGCCCCCGGCTGCAGAGACCGTCGCGAATGTAATCGGCAAAGCCTCCTTCGCCTTCGGATTCCCCCGGCGCCGAAGAGCCGGTGGAACAGGCATAAAGGGGCATCACAATATCACCTCGGCACTTTGTCGCAAGCAGGTCAAGCAATTCATCGGTAGCGGCCCGCTCAGACGCGTTTCGAATCGAGAACCCGAGCTGAACGCCGTTGCGATAGCCGTGGCACACGAAACTCACGACCCGCAACAGCGGACCGCTGTAGCCGTCGAGGATATCGAGCACCTGCCGGCGTCGCGCTTCCGCCGTATTCGCGTCCCCTTCCTGCGTGGAAGCGTTGAGACCGTTGTCGATAATGTGCAGGGTGAAGCGTGACGATCCGTGCAAGTCACAAAAGTCCTGGGCACGTCCACGGAAATGATCGGCGTCATGCGGGCTTTCCCGCTGTGAGGCGTCCCCATCCACAATCCGATTGCGATTGTACCTCGGTGCAAACAGGATACCGTAATCCACCGGACGAATGACTCCGACCGCCACCCGGGGAACGTAATACCGATCGCTCATACCGACTCCTCACGGTCTTCGTATCGACGGGCCAGCCGTGACACGGTCGCTTCGTCCGCTTCCCCCGTGATCGGCAGGCGCTCCTCTGCCTGGAACATGCGCAAAGCGCGCCGGGTCGGTTCGTCAAGACTGCCGCTTATCTCATCTATCCCGTACCCGAGACTTTTCAACCGCGCCTGCACGCCGGTCAGTTCCTCAATCGGGTCCAGATGTCCCAGGTCCAGCGTCCAGACCAGCTTTCGATCGGGCGCCTGAGCAGCGGAGTCCAGCCACAGGGTGAGGGTGGCGGAGGCAGCATCCGGGGCAATCTCGCAGCAGAGCCGCCCGTTCTCGGCCGTGGTTCCGCGCTGTACCTGACCATCCACGTCCAGTTCGTATTCCTTGTGCGCATACGGATTGCCGAAAGCGTCGGTGAGATTCAATTGCAGTGTCGTCGGCGGGGGAGAGGTCAATCGAAACGCGCCGGACTCGCCGGAACAGCCCTCAAACGCCGGCCCGACATCGTCCGGTATCTTCACGACATCACCCGGCTTCAGAATATGCGGATTGCGATGCTCGCGAAGGGCCGCGTTGTCCGGGTGCTCCCAGAGTTGCCGCCAGTCGCTGATACCGTAACGGTGCGCAATACTGCTCAGGCACTCGCCTTGTTGTACTTCGTGGTCCGGCATGGTTTTAGTGTGATCGGTCCAGCGATCTCTCCTCCGGCTTCTAATGAAACACTTTCCGACATTATTTGCCAGATCTCGTTTTCCCGATTAACAAAACCAGACGAATAAAGTCACTATATATATCAATAACCATTAATAAACAATAATATTCTTGACCAAATATGAATATAACCATAGATTGCAGAGAAGGGTGTTTGGCTTTAATCCCGAGGTGCCACATGAGTACGAAGCTGTTATCGCTGGAGTTTTTTCCCACGTTTTCCAACCGCGACGAGTTTCTGCAGCGCATTACCGGCGACGAGGCGGTATGGTCGCGCGTGGTCGGCCAATATGTCTTTTTGAGTCTGCTGACCTTCGTGTACGGCGCCGTCATGGGCGCCTACCACGGCGTCCTGCAGGCGGCCGCGGCCGGCGTAAAAATGGTGGTATTGTTTACGCTCATACAGGTCATTTGCTTCCCGGCGTTTTTCATCATTCAGTATATTCTCGGGTCACGGCTGAAGCTGGCGCAGATGGTTTCGATTATCCTGTCAGGGTTCGTACTGACGTCGGCTATTATGGTTTCATTCACGCCGATCGTCGTGTTCTTTCTGCTGACCGGCGGCAATTATTACTTCCTGCAATTCCTGCATATCGCGATCGTGGCGCTGTCCGGTATCTTCGGCATGAAGACTATTGTTGATGCTTTGCAGTACTCGTGTGAGAAGAAAAACATCTACCCGAAGATGGGCGTGGTGGTCTTTCGTTTCTGGGTGGTGATCATGGCCTTTGTTGGAATCCAGCTGGCCTGGAATCTTCGGCCGTTTCTCGGCGATCGGAACCAGCCGTTTGCGCTCTTTCGCGACTACGAAGGCAATTTCTATGCGGCGCTGATCTACTCCGCGAATCAACTGCTGGACAAAGGGGACACGGCATCACCCGCCGGCAATACCGCGACGCCCCACCAGGAGCGTTACCTCGACGATCGGGCCGTGGCTGACTCTCTTCGTGCTTTCTTCGAAAACCCCGATACCAAGGCAGGCGGCGGTGGAGACTGATATCATGACGCTCGAGGAGGTCGCCGCTTACCTCAAGGTGAAGCCTCAGACCCTCTATACGTGGGCGCAGGAGAAGAAGATCCCGGCGGCCAAACTGGGCAAGGAGTGGCGTTTCAAGAAATCGCTCATCGATGAGTGGTATCTCCAGCATATCGATCGGAAATTCGCCGAGGTCATCGAATCTGTCCGCGCAAAAACCCAGAACGACTCCGGCGCCGCGGACTAGGAAACTCGAATGGACGCCAAGCTGCGCAAACCTCGCTCACGTTTCTCGGTCGGGCTTATTCTGGCCGCCATCGGCTTTGTCTTTCTCCAGACCCCGCCGGTGAACGGCGTGCTGTCTCTTACGATCGCCCCGGCGCTCCTGTTGATCGGTTTTCTCGTGCTGATTCCGATGGGCCTGGCGCCGACCGTCCGCGTCGCCTCCGATCCGGATCACGCGGCCCGCGATCCACGATCTCCGGTCGCCGCCTATGTGTGCGGCGCGGCCGTGTTCGCAGTAACGCTGGTAACGTACTGCGCGACCATGTGGCCCGGACCGGGATGGTGGGATTCGAGCGCCTATATCACGTGCGCCTACACGCTCGGTGTCACCGGCCCTCCGGGTTCGTTTTTGCTCCAGTTGGCCGGTCACTTCTTCGGCTTTATCGGTGCGATAGAATCCCCCGCCGTACGCATCAACTTCATGATCGCCGTCGCTGCCGCAACGACGGTCACCGTGTCCTATTTCACGCTGTTGCACCTGTTTCGCCTGCTGCCGGTGCGACGCCGGTCGACCGCCGTGTCTGTTACCTCCGCGGTGATCGGTTCATTGATGATCGCGTTTTCCGTCAGCGTCTGGCAGCATGCCACCTTCACCAATCCCTATGCGTTGTCCCTGCTGATGGGAATTCTGCTGATCTACACGGCCGTCCGCTGGTGGGAGTCCGCCGACCGCGACGGCGGCGGCAATTACCTGTTGCTGGCGGCGTTTCTTTTCGGCCTCGACCTGAGCATCCACCGTTCGAATATACTGCTGGCGCCTGCGTTTGTAGCGCTCGTGCTGATTCGAAAACCCCGCGCGTTGGCCGACTGGCGTCTCTGGCTGGGCGCCGTACCGCTATGCGTCATCGGCGCCTCCCTTCAGCTGGGAGTGATGCTCCGCGCAACACTTTCTCCCGAGATCAATCTCGGCAATCCGGACACATTGCCCGGGCTGTGGTCGTATCTAACCCTGTCGCAGTACGGCATCAAGACATTTGGAAGCGATCTGCTCCAGCGCAAGGCCGAGCTGTGGGACTACCAAATCAACCACATGTACCTCCGGTATCTCGGCTGGAACTTCCTGGCGATCTCCTCGGACGGCGCCTCTGTTGCGTGGCGGCCGCCCTTTGGGCTTCCCGCACTGGCGGCCGCGACCGGACTGGTCTACCTGTGGGTGAAACACTGGAGAATCGCGTTGTGGACCATCATCGCGTTCCTCTGCGCCGCCGGGCTGGCAGTCTTTTATCTCAATGCGCCGGCCGGCTTCTTCCGTGAAATGGACCGCCATTTCCTGGTCTCGTTTGCAGTCGTTGGTCTCTGGGCGGCCTGCGGTGTATTTGCGGCGCTCAATCTCGTTCTCGGATGGTTCCGTCGCCGCCCCATACGCGCCCCGTTGCTGGCCGGACTTGTTTTGCTGGCGGTTCTGCCCGCTGGTCAACTAATAGGCAATATCCGACTGTGTGATATGAGAGGAAACCATGCGCCGATGTCATGGGGACGAAACGCGCTCGATACGTGCGAAGAGGAAGCCATCCTGTTTACGGCCGGCGACAACGACACGTTCCCCCTGTGGTATCTGCAGATCATCGAAGGCTACCGACGCGATATCACCGTGCTGAATATTCCGTTGCTCAACACCCCATGGTATCTGGAAACCGTGCGTCAATATCATCGTGATCTCCCGCTGTCCATTCCCGACTCTCTGACAGGGACACTGAGGCCTGTGGCGGCATCGCGGGACACGATTCGCATTGTCGATGCTGCGGACGACGGCGACACGGCCGTGTTTGTCCTGCAACCGTCATACGGCGATTACCTGCTGGTCGCAGACCAGGTGGTGCTCGATATCCTGAAAACCAACAGCTTCTGGCGACCCGTCTATTTCTCAATCGGATTCGGCGACCGCCTGCCGCTTGGTCTCAGCGACCTGTCCCGTCTGGATGGAATGGCCTGGCGGCTCGTCGTTACTGATACGGCGCGTTCGGGCACCAGCGTGCTTCAGCGGAACCTGCTCGGTACGTACCACTATGCCGGTTTTGAGTTGCGCGAGTCGATGGATCTGACTACCCGGCAGATGCTGCCGGTGATTCTGGGTCAGTTTGCGCACCTGGCCGACGAACTGCGACGCTCGAATCAGGACGCCGCGCTGGCGGATGTGACTGAACGGCGCCTCTCGCTGTGGCCGGAATTGACAGAGCCGCCGGCTGGGAACCCGCCTGATTCGGCCCGCTGATCCGGCAACACGGCTTGATAAGGCTCTCGACCAAACGTATTTTATGGACTCAAAACATCCATTTATGGAGGTCGGCACGTGAGCGAAACGATCCTGACTCGCCATCCCCAGGGTAAGGCCGGTGTCAATATACTGGCGCGACGGTATCACGCGGTTCGCGACGCCATCGTTGCGGAGTTGTCGTCGGTCCACGACATGGCGTACAAGGAACTCGCGGCACGTGTCTACGGGCGATTGAAAGGGACGTTCGACGGCAACGTGCCGTGGTACGTGGTCACCGTGAAGCTCGATCTCGAAGCCCGCGGCGTGATCGAGCGCCTCGATGGTATTTCGCCGCAGCGCCTGCGACTGAAAAAGAGGTTGGGCGGACCCGACTCCGAGCCAGCCGCCTACAAGCGTGTTGTCAAGCGGGGTCGCCTGACAACACAGCACTGACAACCTGCCTGACATCACGGCACCAGAATACCTATTTTTCTCGCGCCAGTACCGTTTCCTCCCAGGCGTCGGCGATGGTGGCGTACTTTGTAACGAACGCCTGAATCTCTCCCGTTGACGCTGTGATGATCAGGTTATCTTTTTCGACTTCATGTTTCAGAGCACCCGGGTTCTCCTTCAGCAGTTTCTCGACGAACTGCATGTTGAGCGTTCTCAGCACAAGGTCCGGTTCGATCGTCTCCACCAGTGCGAACGTGTGGAGCGGCATGAGAAGGGTGCCGAGATACTCGTCCACTTTGGCGTCGGACGGCTCCGGGTAGAGGTCCATCAGCAGTAGTTCTCCGACCCTGGCCAAATGCACCTCATAGTGCGTGGATTTCTCGCCGTTTTCCGTGACCGTCAGCACGTATGAGCGATCGTCTCGTTGTGCGAAGTTCCACGTTCCGTCGCCGGGAGCGAACGACCCCACCAGCGCCGGCTCGAAGACCAGCTCAGCATCCGAGTAAACGGGGTGAATCAACGGAATGCAACCGGCTGCATACAGGCTGCCGGCCGCGATCAACATCAGGAATGTCCTCTTCATGGATTTTTCCTCCAGCAAGAGAATGTTCAGTCAAATACGGTCTGCCGCATAAGATCGGGGTCTGTCGGGAAAGGGGCAGCAGACACGCGACTTATGAATCCATGATCCTTGGTACACCCAGACCGTTCGTTCGGCTCCAATGAAAGCATCGGCAAAGCCTCCGGTTGCTCCATCCGCCTGAATTGTATATAATTAGCCCCTGAAAGCCGGTCCGCCCCGTTAAGGTTTATCGGGCGGGGCCGATAATAGTAACCATGGATCAAGACTTCCTGATTCAGGAACACACACAGGCGGAAACGCAGCGCCAGGCGCGCCAGTTTCTCAACCGCCGCGAGCGTAAACCGCTCTGGCGCGAGTACCTCGAGACCGCTATTGTCGCGCTGGTCTGCGCCATCCTGCTGCGCATATTCGTTGTATCCGCCTACCGTGTTAACTCCGCGTCGATGGAAGACACCCTGTTTGAAGGCGACTACATCTTCGTCAACAAACTGGCGTACGAGTTCGGCACCGACCCGCAGGTCGGCGACATCATCGTCTTCCGCTATCCCAATAACCCGAACAAGCAATACATCAAGCGTATCGCTGCCGGTTCGGGAGAGATTGTGGAAGTGGCGGACAAGGTCGTTTACGTCAACGACCAGGTGGCCGAAATTCCCGCGAACTCAAAGCACATCGATCAGCGGATAATCCCCGGCGATTTGTCCTTCCGGGACAATTTCGCGCCGTACGTGGTCGCGCCCGGCGAATATTTCGTGCTCGGCGACAACCGCGACGACAGCCGGGACAGCCGATTCTGGGGCGGCGTGCCCAGAGAGAATATCATCGGCAAGGCGGTCTTCGTGTACTGGTCGTGGCAGCCTGATCCGAACCCCCCCGGATGGGGATTCCCGTACATTATCGATGCCTTCCAGTGGATCGGTCATGGCGTGTGGAACTTCCCGACTCACGTCCGATGGGGGCGTATCGGCAGACCGCTGTAAGCATGCCCTTTTCGGTTTACCTCCACTTTCCGTTCTGTCGCAACAAGTGCTCGTATTGCGATTTCTACAAAGAGTTGTACGACCCGGTCGAAGAGAAACGCTTTTACGACGCCCTGCTGGTGGAAACACGCCGCCGAGGGGAAACGTGGTCCTCCGACGATCGCATCGTCACCAGCATATTCGTGGGCGGCGGCACGCCCTCGCTGACGCGAATTGAGTTCCTGACCGCGTGGCTCGACGAACTCAAGCGGCAGTTCACCGTGCTCGAAGGGTTGGAATTCTCGATAGAGAACAACCCGGAGTCGGTGACGGTAGACCTGCTCAAGTCGTACCGGTCCCTCGGAATCAACCGGCCCACCTACGGCATTCAGTCGTTCGATCAGAAACTCCTCAAGCTTCTCGATCGAAAGCATCATGTCGAGGACAGCCACCGGGCGGTCTACCTGACCAACGCTCTTCGGTTCGCCACCTTCGGAACCGACCTGATCTTCGCGCTGCCCCGCCAAACGACCCGCATGCTCTCGTCCGATCTCGACCAGCTCATTGAGCTCGACCCGCCGCATGTTTCGTTCTACCAGTTGACCGTGGAACCGGGCACGCCGCTGGCCCGCAAGGTGGAGAAGGGGAGAGTGAAACCGATCGACGAGGAACTGGCCCTCGCCATGTATCGGGGCGGCTCCGAACGACTGGCGGACGCCGGTTACGTTCGATACGAAGTATCGTCCTTCGCGAAGCCGGGCCACGAGTGCCGACACAACATCAGCTACTGGGAAGGTCAGGATTACCTCGGCCTGGGACCGTCGGCCCATTCATTCGTCCGGGGACGTCGGTTCGCGAACGTGTCCAGTGTCGCGCGCTATGTCCGAACGATTCAGGCCGGCGACTACCCGGTCGAGATCGATGAATCCGGTGTCGAGCAGCGCATGATCGAGGCCATCATGCTCGGTCTCCGCATGACGAAAGGAATCGACCGGCGGCAGTTTGCCGAGCGGTTCGGACGGAATGTCGAAGACCAGCTCGATCGTCGGCAGTATGAGGTGCTGGTGGAGTCGGGTCACGTTATTCCGGACCGGGGAAGGATTCGCTTGTCGGAAAACGGCTTTTATCTCGCGGACGAAATTACGCGGCGGCTGCTGAAGTAGCGTCCCCGTTTTTCTCGTTTGTGATTGGACAACCGCCCTCTTTTCGCCTATCCTAGCCACATGGACTTCTTCGATCAAACTGATAACAACGCCCACCGCTCGGCGGCCGATCTCAAACCCCTCGCCGATCGCATGCGACCGCGAACCTTTGACGAGTTTGTCGGTCAGGAAAAAATCGTCGGCGACGGCACCCCGCTTCGAAAAGCGGTCGAGGCCGACCGTGTCGGTTCGCTGATCTTCTGGGGGCCGCCCGGCTCCGGAAAAACCACCCTTGCCGAAATCATCGCCCGCTCCACTCGCGGGCAGTTCGTTCCGTTCTCGGCGGTTACCTCGGGCATCAAGGAAGTCAAAGAAGTCCTGACCAAGGCCGTCAACTATTACCAGATGTCGGGCCGCAGAACGTACGTCTTCATCGATGAAATTCACCGTTTCAACAAGGCCCAGCAGGACGCCTTCCTGCCGTACGTGGAAAAAGGCGAGGTCGTGCTTATCGGCGCGACCACGGAAAACCCGTCGTTTGAGGTCAACTCGGCCCTCTTGTCCCGAATGCGCGTGCTGGTGCTTGAACGCCTTTCCGTCCAGAATATGATGGAAGTCCTCCGGCGCGCCCTCACCGATAGCGAACGCGGGCTGGGCGCCCGCAGCCACGCAATCTCGGATGAGGCGATGGAGTTCCTGGCGTCGGCGGCCGATGGCGATGCCCGTCGCGGCCTCACGCTTCTCGAACAGGCATCGGAATTTGTCGGTAACGGCAACGAACTGACTCTCGACGCCCTCCGGAAAGTGCATCAGAAATCAGCGCTCGTGTATGACAAGACGGGCGAAGAACACTACAACATCATCTCGGCCCTTCACAAGACGATCCGTGGCGGCGACCCCGATGCCGCCCTGTATTGGCTCGCGCGGATGCTCGCGGCCGGGGAAGACCCTCGGTATGTCATTCGCCGGCTCGTGCGCTTCGCCTCCGAAGATGTCGGTATGGCTGATCCCTACGCCCTCACGTTCGCCCTCAATGTCCGTGAAACGTACCATTTCCTCGGCTCTCCCGAGGGCGAGCTGGCCATCGCGCAACTGGTCATTTACCTGGCGTGCGCGCCCAAGTCCAACTCTGTCTATCTGGCCTTTGGCAAGGCGATGGCCGACGCCGAACAGAGCGGTTCACTGCCCGTGCCGCTGACTATCCGCAACGCGCCCACCGCCCTCATGAAAGGTCTCGGCTACGGCAAAGACTACAAGTACGCCCACGAGTTTGAGGACGCCATTACCGATCAGGAATACTTTCCGGAAGGTCTCGAAGGCAGCCGGTACTACTTCCCCAAGGAGGCTGGCCGGGAACAGAAGATTTCGGACTACCTCCGGACATATCTCGAACGCCGGCGTCAACTGATGGCCAGGCCGGGACAGCCCGACAGGCCGAAAAAAGGAAGCGGCCACTGATTGCGAACCTTCGCCCCAATCCCGCGTTTAAAGAGCGATGAACACGAAACCCAAGAAGCATACGGCGATCCTTGCGTTCGTCCTCGCCCTGCTGGTGGCCGGCGGTGTTGATGCAACCTCTGTTCTCATTCCGATGGATGACTCCCAAACCGACCATCTCAAAGCCTACGGCGTGACGTTCAAGGCGCTTGAACTTCACGAACACGCACAGTGGCTGCTTAACTACCGAAGCGGTTCATTTCTTATCGATTATTCGCCCGAAGTCGTCAACCTCTGTCTGCTTGCCGGCGTCCGCTACGAAGAAATCAGTTCGGGTCAGGTCGCGGACATTTTCCGCCAGATCGAGGTCGAGAACATGGAACGAGTGGAACTCGAAAAAGCCCCCAGTGTCGCGGTCTACCAGCCGCCGGGGCATGAACCGTGGGACGACGCCGTCCGGCTGGCGCTTGAATACGCCGAAATCCCGTACGAACTGGTGTACGATGAGGACGTCCTGAACGGCGCCCTTGAAGATTACGACTGGCTCCACGTGCACCATGAAGACTTCACCGGGCAATACGGGAAATTCTACGGGGCGTTCGCCAACGCGCTCTGGTATCAGGCGCAAGTCAAAATGAACGAAGACAAGGCGCGCGAGCTCGGTTACAACAAGGTCTCGGACATGAAACGCGACGTCGTGCTCGTCATGAAGGACTACATCCGGCGGGGTGGCTTTTTGTTTTCCATGTGTTCGGCCCCGGAAACCATGGATATCGCCCTGGCGGCCCAGGGAGTGGATATCGTGCCCCGCGAGTTCGATGGCGACCCTGTAGACCCCGGAGCGCAGGAAAAACTGGACTTCGAGCAATGTCTCGCGTTCGAAAACTTCCACCTGATCACGAACCCGCTGGTCTACCGCCGTTCCGATATAGACACCTACCCCGATCGCATGGTCCGCTTCTTCAGCCCGACCGAAGACTACTTCTTCCTGTTCGAATTCTCGGCGAAGCTTGATCCCGTGCCGACGATGCTGGTGCAGGATCACGTATCTACCGTCAACGGTTTCATGGGTCAGGTGACGGGGTTTCGCAAATCACTGCTCAAGCAGCACGTGGTCGTTCTGGGACAACCCGATAATTATGACGAAGTGCGTTACATTCATGGCGGGTTCGGCCGGGGGACCTTCACGTTCCTTGCCGGTCACGACCCCGAGGACTACCAGCACATGGTGAATGATCCGCCCACCGACCTTGCACTGTACAGAAACTCGCCCGGATACCGGTTGATTCTGAACAACGTGCTGTTTCCCGCCGCCAAGCGCAAAGAACGCAAAACGTGATTCTCCCGCCGCAGCTTTCCGTCGCCCCGTCGGCGATCGCCAGAAAGGTTGTGGTTGATTTCCGCACACGATCGTCTCTTATAGCACTATGACCAACACGTCCGACAAGACCTTCCTCGGGATCGACTACGGAGAACGGCGTATCGGGATCGCCAAGAGCGACCCCACCGGCCTCATCGCCTCGGCCCTGACCACGCTTGTCGTGCGGTCGCGGCAGCATGCGGTCGACGAACTTCTCAGACTCATTGCGGAGTACGAGCCCGCCGGACTCGTCGTTGGCTACCCGCTTCTGCCGAGCGGCGACAAAAGCAAAAAGTGCGAGCAAATCGACCGCTTTCTTTTGCTCCTGCAGAAGTCGTTTACCGGACCGATTTACCGGGAAGACGAGCGGTACTCCTCGACCGAAGCCGCCGACATTATTCATGCCCACGGCAAACGAACGGGCAAAGACAAAAAACGAATCGACCGCCTCGCGGCCGTGATTATCCTCCAGCGTTTCCTTGACGAGAATCGGACCTGATCGACTATGCGTACCCGGTATATCATTTTCGCTGCCGTTTCGGTGCTGGTACTGCTTGCCGGTTATTGCCTTTTCGTATACCTGTCGCCGGTCGATATTGGTGACCGGACAGTCTCAGTGATAATCGCTCCGGGCGACGGTTTCTCGGCAATCGCGACCAGGCTCGCCGATGAAGAGGTCGTTCGCTCCCGATACGCCCTGACGATCCCGGCCCGATGGCGCAACATCGACAAAAACCTCGTACCCGGTCGCTACGATTTCACCGGGAGCAATTCCGCCAGATCGATTCTCGACCGCTTTGAGGCCGGCGACTTCCTGATACTCAGGTTCACGGTGTATGAAGGCGCTCCGATCTGGAAAGTGGCCTCGATTCTGGCCGAGAAACTCGAGTCCGACTCTGCCCGCATAGTCGAACTGGCGCAGGATACGGCCTTCTGTAACCGACTCGGGGTTCCCTCCCTCGAAGGCTACCTCTTTCCGGAGACCTATTTCGTGCCGTGGGGAACGCCCGTTGAAGACGTGCTGGCGCAGATGGTCGCCATGTTCAGGGCAAAGACCGAAGGTATTTGGCCGGACTCCATCCCCAACGGGCTGTCAAGGGAACAGGCGGTCGTGCTGGCGTCAATTGTCGAGGCCGAGGCCTTTCTGGGTGAGGAAATGCCGACCATCGCTTCGGTCTATCACAACCGGCTTGAACGGAAGATGCGCCTCGACGCCGATCCGACTGTCATCTACGGACTCGGCGGGCTGGATCGCCCCTTGTACCGCCGGGATCTTCGCACCGACACGCCGTACAACACCTATCGACGCAAGGGTCTGCCGCCGACCCCGATCAATTCGCCGGGGCTCGATGCCATCAAAGCGGCGCTGTATCCGGAATCCACCGAATACCTGTTCTTTGTCGCCGACGGTTCCGGCGGTCACCGTTTCTCACGGACAAACGCCGAACACAACAGGGCGAGATACGAGATACGCCAATCGGGGCAGAGTGCTCCGGCGGGGCAGTAACGAGATATTACGTCTAAATGGTGACCGTCTGTCTGATGCGTTCGGCCAGGTGTGCCGCCGCCCGATCAACCGCGCCCTCTTCAAAGGTGACAAATGTCGAGGGGCTGTCCGACGAAAATCCTAAGATCCCCACGACGTGCCCGTCGCAGGTGAGCGGCAGAATGGCGTAGGAACGACACTCATCGTCCAGCAGCAGGTTCCGCTCAAATGAGTTGCCGCTGAACAGGTCGCAATACGATTCAGTGAATATGGTCCGGTGGTCGGCTACCTTGAGGAAAAGCGACGAGTGGCCGGGCAGTCGCAGGGAAAGGTTCTTCCGTGTGCGGCCGCCGTTAAACGACGCAACCGCACAGAATCGGCTGCTCGCTTTCTCTTTAACGATGAGCACCGCCTTGCGAATGTCGTATCGCTCCTGCAGCACCCGCGTCAGGCGGAAAAACTCCTCTGCGGGGTCGAGCGCCGCGGTCGGATCACCGTCGTGGCTTGTCCGCACGGGTTCGCACCCGGGCTCCGACCGGGGGGTGTCATATGATTCGTCCCACGCCGCCATCCGATCGTCCTCTCAGCGAAGATCGCTTTCCCGCCTAAGATCGTACCGTCGTATTTTTCTCCAGAGGGTGGTTCGTCCGATACCGAGATCGGCCGCGGTACGTGAATAGTTCCAGTCGTTGGCGTCCAGGGCCTTGATAATCAAAGTCCGTTGCGTGTTGTCGAGCAGCCCGCCTTTGATGGTCAGCGTGACCCGCGACGGTCCGCTGTCGGTTGGCGCGCCGGCCGGTTCCCCGAGGAAGACGATATCGCCCCACTCGATACACCTGTTCTGACACAGAGCGATGGCCCGGCGCAGGGTGTTCTCGAGTTCCCGGACATTGCCCGGCCAGGAGTGCGCCGCAAGCATCGTCAGGGCCTCACGACTGATTCCCACCTGCGTCTGCCCGCGACCGGCAGTCAGCCGATGGAGCATGTAATCGGTTAGTACCTCAATATCCTCGGAGCGTCCCTTGAGTGGCGGCAGGTCGATCGATATCACGCTGAGCGCCTGCAGCACGTCGGCCCGAAATGAACCGTCTGCGACACGATCCCGCAGATCGTGGCTGCTGCCGGCCAGCATGCGAACGTCGAGACGCATCGGTCGGGCCTGCACCGAGCTGACTATTTGGTGGTCCTGCAGGAAGCCGCTCAGGCGTTCCTGTGCCTCCATCGACATTGCCCCGATGTCGTCGAGATAGATCGTGCCCCCGTCGGCGCGTTCCAGCAGACCCGGCCGAACAGACCGGCGTCCGGCCGTCGTGCCGCCGAACAGCAGTTCGGAGTGCTGGTCGGGCGGGACCGTTTCGAAATCGACCGTCACCAACGGTCCCCGGCGTCGCAGGGAGTGATGATGAATGATGGTTGCGAGGTGGCGCTTTCCGCTGCCCGGCCGCCCCGTCAGCAGGACCGCGATATCGGTCGGCGCGAGGCGCTGTGCGGTCTCGCGAACCCGCACGATACCTTCCGACACGCCGATGAAGTTGTCAAAGCCGTAACTCATCGCCGCCGATTCGCGCAGCGCCGTGAGCTCCGTACGCATGCGGGCGGTTTCACCCGCCCGCTGCACGGTCCAGCACACGTGCTGCGGTGTATCGTCACGCGAGAGCGCCGCAAAGACGGCGGGGTGTGACAACAGCGTAAGATCAGATGACACCCCCGCGCCGATGAAGACGATCTGCGCGCCGGGCCATTGGCTTCGCACACTCTCAAGTGCCGCGGAACAGGGTGCCGGGGCGTCCCCGGCATCCTGAATCACGACCTGCGGCGTCACGCCGCGGGTTTCTTCCGTCCCCGTGGTCTCAGAATCTTTCAGTACCCTGCAGCCGGCGGATCGCAATTGAGTCGCTAATGACTCCGCCAAATTCGGGTTCTCAGTTCGAATGACGACCGCAATTGGTTCGCGATGCTCTGTCATGGTAGATCATCTTCCGCTGTCGCCGGGGTTCCAAGTACCAGACGGGTGAGATGTTCGATCCCGTCCCGCACGAGAATCGCCTGGCTGTCAATGCGATCGAGGAGAGCAGCCGCCACCGTGTTGCCGGCGGCCGCGACGTACGACTTGAGTTCCGACACGCTGACCGCCAGATCGTCCAGCGCCGAATGCAACTCATCAGCCAGCGGCCCGGTCGCTTGAGTTGCCGCGCTGTCGGTGTCGCCGGGCGACGATGGCGCCCCCACCAGCGACAGCGCCAGTCCCGCCACCGTTACCTGCCTGATCATCAATCGCGGCCCGGAACTGCACAGCGGCAGCAGCCCGGCAATATCGTCGAATGAAGCGCCGATTATCGGTGAATCCGTCCACTCGGCCAGTTGGCAGGCCGGCGAATTTGCGTGAAGTATGGTGCCCGTCGTCTGATCGACGACGATGAGCGGCTCGTCGCTGTTCCCGGCAGCCCGTATTACGTCGCAGGCTCGTTCAAACTCGATGCGACAGGCGCGAAATGCCGATACCACATCCGAGAACTGCCCCTGCCGCGCGGCTGCTTCCCGACGGTTTTCCGGACTCAGGATCCCCAGCACGAGCGGTACCTCTTCACCCGGATTCAGCACCGCAGTCATGACCGTGTACCACGTTTCCGGATCGTTCTCCCTCGGCTGGTAGCGGTGCGATACGACGGCTTCGCCGCAAATCGTAACGGCGGTTTCGATCAGCTCGTAGTCAAACAGCGGCAGGTCCGCCGGATGTACCCAGCGGCTGCCGTTGATCAGAAAGACAATCGCGTTGGCGCCCCCGACTCGGTCCAGGTACTCCCGATCGCTGTCGATCAGAGAGCCCCGGAGGGTCAGGCCCAGGACGGCAGCGGTCAGGCCCGCCAGCGGCGTTCTGTCAGTGTTTGACTCTCGCAGCAGATCATCTCGAAGCCTCGAAGGCACCGGCCGAGCGAATGTGTCGCTCACGTGGCTGCTGATTCGACGGGGAACCGTGACTATGCTCATTGTGTAACCTGTTTCATTTTGAGACACCTGTTGTAGAGATCGGCTAATTGATGATCCGACTTTAGCTTCAATCGGTTGACACCGAGCCGGTGGGTGCGATGTATGGGAATGGGTCCGCAGTGCGCGGGAGTGTTACCGTCCCGTTTTTGTCTTGACTGCCGACAACAGCTTCGGTATGTTGGCCCATGCCACTAGATAAGAATCAGGTGCGGCATATTGCGCGTCTGGCGCGACTCAGTCTCACTGAAGAAGAAATCACCCGCTTCTCCCGCGAACTCACTGTCATCCTCGACTATATCGATGCGTTGCAACAGGTTGCGACCGACAACGTGCAGCCGCGCGAGCAGTTTATCACGTCCGAAAATGTCTTCCGCGATGATGTTGTGAAGCCGTCACTGCCGCGGGAAACGGTCCTGGCGATGGCGCCGGATGCCGACGACCGTTATTTCCGCGTGCCGAGGGTGATCGGCTGATGTCCCGTGAAGTAATCGCCGTAATTCCGGCGAGAATGGGTTCCACACGGTTTCCCGGAAAAGTCGCTTATCTCTACAAGGGCAAGCCGCTGCTCTTCTATATCTGGCACTCAGTGAAGAAATCCCGCACCATCGACCGCGTCGTGATTGCGACCGACAGCGGGGAAGTGGAGTCTCTGGCGAAGTCGTTCGGAGCCGAGGCGATTCGCACGTCCTCACGCCACCGGACCGGGTCGGATCGAGTCGCCGAGGTAATGTCACGGCTCCCCGGCGCCCTGTACATCAACGTGCAGGCTGACAACTTCGGACTGAGCGGGCGGGTGTTTGATCCGGTTGTCCGATGGATGCTCGCCCATCCGAAAGAGATGTACGCGACGCTGGCCCGTCGTATCCGGGCCGAACACGATCTCGACCGAACGGACTGCACCAAGGTGGTGGGTTCCCACGACGCCTATGCGCTGTGGTTTTCCCGCCTGCCGCTGCCGTTCATCCGCGACGCCCACGGGCGGAACCGCATCGCGCAATACCGGTTCTTGGAACATATAGGCGTTTACTTCTTCCGTCCCGACGGACTCGCACGGTTTGCCGGCTGGAAGCGCACGGCCATCGAAAAGGCGGAGTCGCTCGAGCAGTTGCGCATTCTCGAACACGGCGGCAGGATCCGCCTGTTTGTCACCGGCGCCCGGTCAATCAGTATCGACAGCCCGAAGGATCTGAACGCAATTGAGTCTTTGATACGATAGGGAGTGTTATGTCAGACACGAACAGGACCAAGTATATCTTTGTGACCGGTGGCGTGGTATCGGCGCTCGGCAAGGGAATCGCCTCGGCGTCGATCGGCCTGCTTCTGCAGAAGCGCGGCCTCACCGTCCAGAATATCAAACTTGATCCGTACCTCAACGTTGATCCGGGCACGATGAATCCGTTCCAGCACGGCGAAGTGTATGTCCTCGACGACGGGTCCGAAACCGATCTCGACCTGGGTCACTACGAGCGCTTCCTCGGCAAGTCGCTCGACAAGCGCAATAACGTGACGACCGGCCAGATCTATAACACCATCATCACCCGCGAACGACGCGGCGACTATCTCGGGGCAACCGTCCAGGTCATCCCCCATGTAACCGAAGAAATAAAGAGCCGCATCCGCGCGCTCGCCCGCAACGGCGAACGCCCGGACGTGGTCATCGCCGAAATCGGCGGTACCGTGGGCGATATCGAATCTTTGCCCTTCCTCGAGTCGATCCGGCAGCTCCGCCTCGAAGAGGGCCTGCAGAACACCATGTTCGTGCACCTGACTCTGGTCCCCTATATCTCGACCGCCGGTGAGTTCAAGACCAAACCGACCCAGCACTCGGTCAAGGAACTCCGCGAGATCGGCATCCAGCCGGATATGCTGCTGTGCCGGTGCTCCAAACCGATCTCCGATTCCCTCCGCCAGAAAATCTCGCTGTTTTGTTCGGTGCCGACCCGCAACGTCGCGGTTGCGCCGGATGCCTCGACGATCTACGAAATACCGCTCCGCTTGCACTCGCAGCAGGTCGACAAGATCATCTGCGAGCATTTCGGCATCGAGGTTGTCGAACCGGCGCTCGATGAGTGGGAAGCGATGGTCGAGAAAATCCACAACCCCCAGCGTCGCGTGAAAATCGCCATCTGCGGAAAGTATGTGAATCTCAAGGACGCGTACAAATCGATCATCGAGTCATTCACGCACGCGGGCGTGCCCGCCGATGCGGCGGTCGATCTCATCTGGGTCAGCTCCGAGGAAATCAAACACAGCGGTCCGGATCGGTTTCTGCACGATATCGACGGCCTGCTGATCCCCGGCGGGTTCGGCGAGCGCGGCGTGGAAGGAAAAATCGAGTCCATTCGTTATGTCCGTGAAAACAAAATCCCGTTCTTCGGTATCTGTCTCGGCATGCAGTGTGCCGTGATCGAATTCGCACGAAACGTGTGCCACATCGAGGATGCGCACTCCTTCGAGTTCTATCGCGACCTCAAACACCCCGTTATCCATCTCATGGCCGATCAGGAGGGAGTGACCGAACTCGGCGGCACCATGCGGCTTGGCGCATACCCCTGTACGCTGCTCGAAGGTACGCGGTCACACCAGGCCTACGGCGCGCTCGAGATATCCGAACGGCACCGTCACCGCTACGAGGTCAACAACAGCTACCGCGAATTGCTCGCCCAGCACAATCTGGTTATGGCGGGGGTGTCGCCCGATAACAGGCTTGTCGAGATCGTCGAAATCGCCGATCACCCGTGGTTTGTCGGCGTACAGTTCCACCCCGAGCTGAAATCGCGACCGATCGCCCCGCACCCGCTCTTCCGTGAATTTGTGCGGGCCGCCGTCGAGTACAACCGCCGTCGCGCGGAATCGCCCGGGGCGTCGTCCGGCGGGAATCCGGAACTGGCCGAAACCACCAGCAAACACCGCTGAGTCGTTTCGCGTGTGATTCGAACAAATCGGCCCCGGTATGCGTTCTTCCTTTGGGTTTGATCCGGAGGATGACAGTGAAACGAATTTGTTCGATCATGCTGATTGTGGCGGCCGCCCTGCCGATCGCCGGGTGTTCCGGCGACGACGATGACCCCGTGCCCGCAGCCGCCAGCTATCGCGGTGAACTGCGTATCGACTTCAGCCCCCTTGTCGTCGGCGAGCAGTGGGTCGATACCATCTTTTTCACCGTCAATAACGGCATTTACTCCATTACTCACCTGAGCAGCAACGGTAACCCCTCATCACTGTGCGATTCCGAAGGCGAGATCGGCGGCTTCAACACCAATCAGGTTCGCCTGACCCCGCAGTCCTATTTCGGGGGCAACTGCAGCCAGCGCGGGCCTTCGGGCGAGTTCACGGCCCAGTTCGCGGGGGATTCGCTTCGACTGGATAACATCGACCAGACCGACGCCGTCTTTCAGTTCCGGCTTGTGCGTTCCGGCGGCAGCGGGTCATCCCTCTACCCGACACGTTAAGAGCCCGGCGCCGTCAGACCACCCCGGCTCATACCACCCCATAACGCCAGTTGACATTGCCCTAAGGATTGCCTATCCTTGCAAGTTATGTCTATGTACGGTTTACAGATGAAGCCGCTTGCCCGGCTCGCGACTGCCGCCCTAGTTCTGTCACTTGGCCTGGCAAAACCCGGCGCCGCGCAGATCGCCGGCGAAGTACCTGACTCACTTGTCCAGCTCGAGTACCGCTATTATGACCGCCCGGTCGATCCGGACCAATTTATCATCCGGCCGGGTGAACAACTGCGGGTCGTCTTTGTGGGCGCCAAGCTCCCCTCCCTGAGTCTTCCGGTAACTGCCGACGGAAAGATTGCCAGTCCTACGCTTGGCCTGTTCGACTTGAACGGCAAGACCCTTACCCAGGCCCGCGAACTTCTCATGCCGATTCTCTCCGGTTTTTATACTGCCGACCAGATAGATATCACAGTCGGCGACCCGATGCGTACTGCGATTACGGTCACCGGCGAGGTCGTCGCGCCCGGCCTGTATGTAGCCTATACGTCGCAGCGCGTCTCGGAGCTGCTTGAGCTGGCCGGCGGTGTTACCGAATACGCGTCGACGAGGCGAATCACGCTTCTCGGCGGACCTGCCGGTATACCGGTCGATCTGGATCGCGCCACGTTTCTGGGCGATCCCGATGCCGACCCGCCTGTCTATGGCGGATTTCACATTCACGTTCCGCAGCGCACCGACGAAGTGATAAACATCGTCGGATACGTCCGACACCCGAGGGAAATCGAGCTGCAGCCCGACGATGACCTGAACACGCTGTTATCCCTCGCGGGCGGCGTGCGGCGCGACGGCGATATGGAAGGCTTGTTTATCGTCGGCGACAGTCTCCGTGATCCACGTGTAAAGGGCACAATACAGCCGCGTGATGTCGTCATGGTCCCCCAGCGAGACGCCGACGATGCGTCCAGCATGATGATCATATTCGGCCGCATCACCCAACCCGGGCGGTATAACGTGGGGGAAAACGCCACCCTCGCGTCGTTGATTGCGCACGCGGGAGGGCTCCTCCGCGATGCCAACGCCCCACGGGTCACCGTCTTCCGAAAAGTCGAAGAAGGGATGACGCCCCAGATGTCTGCGCTCAGGTATCCCATCAGAGTCGGCGGTGATTCCTCGTTGTGGGCTCGGTTCATTCTTCAGTCCGATGACTCCATCTTCGTCCCGCGTACGGTTGGCTATGTGCGCGTCTCCGGCGAGGTTCGCAACCCCGGGCTGGTGCCGTACGAGCACGACAAAACTGCCACCTATTATATCAGCGCCGCCGGAGGTTTCCTGGCAGAGGCCGACCGACAGCAGGTGGTCGTTACCGATCGCGTCTCGCAGCTCTCGTCGACCGTCGGTCCCGATGTCGGTATCCGCGACGGCGATGAAGTGCGCGTAAACCGAAAGGAGCTGCTCCGGTGACCCACTCCGGAACCTCCAACCTCTGGCTCTTCGTTGACATGCTGGCCCGCCGCCGGGGTATGGTTGTCACTATCGTGGCGCTGATTACGCTGGGTGCGGTTGTCGTGTCGCTCCTGTTGCCGGCGTGGTACTCCTCAGAGGTGTTGCTGCTGCCCCCGAAAGATCTTGGCACCGCAATCCCCGCCGGACTCAGCCAGATGGCCGATATCGTGTCGATGACCGAGGGGCTGACGCTGCCGATGATGGTCACGCCGTCCGACGTCTACGCGCGGATTCTGACCAGCCGCACACTGTCGGAACAGATTATCGACCGGTTCGATCTCGCCACCCGATATGAAACCGAGAGTCGTATCGATACCTACCTCGCACTCATGAGTCACACGGCGTTCCGGGTGACCGATGAGGGGCTGCTGAGCATAACGGTCGAGGACCGTGACCCGGTTGTGGCGGCGGATATCGCCAACGCCTACATCGACGAATTGAACATTCTGAATGCCCGCATGGTGGTCAGCCGCGCGAAACAGAACCGGGAGTTCATCAGCGACCGGCTCGAACAGGTGGCCCGCGAGCTGGCTGAGGCGCGCGATTCGCTGGAAGCGTTCCAGACCGCCCACAAAGCCATCGACTTCGGCGAACAGACCCGGCTGGCCATCGAACAGGCTACCCAGCTCAAGATCACGCTCGCGCAACTCGACCTCGAAATTCAGATGGGCGAAGAGTATCTCAGCGCCGACAACCCCGATCTGGTGGAGAAAAAACGGCGCCGCTCGATCGTGCGCGGTCAGCTTCGCGCCCTCGAGGAGGGCTCCGGCGACAGTTCGTATTTCTCGGTGCCGGTTTCCGTGATACCCAACCTGCGGGGCCGCTACGAAAACCTCTATACGCGCGTCCGCGTCAACGAACGGCTGTATAACATCTTGCTGGAACAAAACGAACAGGCGCGCATCGCCGAACAGGAGTCGACTCCGACCATCTCGGTGCTGGACTCGGCCCGCGTCGCCGAAGTCCGAAGCCGGCCGCAGCGAACCCGGATCGTGCTCGGCAGTCTTGTCGTGTCGCTGCTGATGTCCGTGGTGATCGCCGCGATGGTCGATTACACCGCCCGCATGCAGCAGAACCAGCCGCAGGATTATGACCGCCTCAATCGCTTCGTACGAGCCTATTTCGGCTGGCTCCCGGGCGTCGGCAAAAAACGGTAAATACAGGTTCGAACGGCGGATGTCGCCCCCGGCGACTGTCTGTCTGTCCATTCACTGAAGGATAGTCCGCTATGTCAAAGTCCATCGTGGCCGCTTCGGCGGTCATCGCCGGTACATCTACACTCGGCGAGTTCTGTGTTATCGGAGAAAGAGTAAAAATCGGACACGGCTGTGTGATCGGACACCACGTCATCATGCATGACGACGTGCAGATCGGCGATAACGTCCGGATCGACGACGGCACTGTTATCGGCAAACTCCCCATGCGGGCCGCCAACAGCGCCGTCACCAAAGACCAGCAGCTGCCGCCGACTCGGATCGGCAGCAACGGCATTATCGGCGCCCATGTGATCATCTATCGCGGGTGTACGATCGGCGAAAAAGTGCTCATCGCGGACTTGTCGACCGTTCGGGAGAACGTATCGGTGGGGGATTATACGATCGTCGGACGCGGCGTGGCGATCGAGAACTACTGCACCATCGGCCGCTACGTGAAACTCGAAACGAACGTGTATCTGACGGCTTACTCCGAAGTCGAAGACCGTTGTTTTCTGGCGCCATGCGTGGCCACATCGAACGACAACTACATCGGCCGAACGGAAGAGCGGTTTAAACACTTCAAAGGCGTCATCATGCGCAGGGGAGCGCGAATCGGCGTCAACGCGACCATCCTGCCCGGTATCACGATCGGCGCCGACGCCCTGGTCGCCGCCGGCGCACTCGTTACCAAAGACGTCCCTGAGAAAAAAATCGTCGCCGGCGTCCCGGCCAAAGTGTTTCGCGATGTCCCGTCGGAGCAGTGGCTCGATAACCAGGGCTGGAAGGAGTGAGGTGAGAAGATGGCTGTCCCCTTGATAGACTTCGCCAGACAAACCGAGTATCTTCGCCGCGACCTCGAGAAGGCGCTCTCATATGTGATCGACCACGGCAGGTTCATCCTCGGCCCCGAAGTGCATCGCCTCGAACAGGAGATCGCGGCCCGGTGCCGGGTCAAACATGCCATCGCCGTCGCATCGGGCACCGATGCCCTGATGCTGGCGCTTCACGCCGCCGGCGTCGGGCCGGGCGACGAGGTTATCGTGCCCGACTTTTCGTTTTTCGCCACCGCCGGGGTTGTCAGCCGCCTGGGTGCGACACCCGTGTTCCTCGATATCGAACCGGACACGTTCAACATCGATCCCTCGCTGATCGAAAAGGCTATTACGAAAAAGACGAAAGCGATCATGCCGGTGCATCTGTTCGGCCAGATGGCCGACATGGATCCGATCGTCGAGATCGCCCGTCGGCACAACGTGGCCGTGGTCGAAGACGCTGCACAGGCGATCGGTTCAGAATACAAGGGCCGACCGGCCGGCTCTATCGGGGACTACGGCTGCTTCTCGTTTTATCCGACCAAAAACCTCGGCGCCGCCGGCGACGCCGGCATCATCACCACCGACAGCGATGACAACGCCGCCACCGTGCGCATGCTTCGCGTCCACGGACAATCAGGCAAGTATGAACACAGCGTCGTAGGGTACAACTCTCGGTTGGATACCATGCAGGCCGCCATCCTGCTGGTGAAACTGCCCCACCTTCGTCGGTGGTCCGAAGCGCGCATCGAAAACGCCCGGCGGTACGACCACGCGTTTGCGGGCGTGCCGAATATCGTGACCCCGGCCGTCAAGGACTATACCACGTTCCATATCTACAATCAGTACACGCTGGTTTCGCCGAAGCGCGAAAAGATTCTGAAGGGACTGGACGAAGCAAAGATCGGGTACTGCGTCTATTACCCGATACCGTTCCACAAACAGCCGTGTTTCGTATCACTGGGATATCGGCCGAACCAGTTGCCGGTGTCCGCTCGATTGGCCGACCAGGTGTTTTCGATTCCGATTTACCCGGAATTGACGTCGGCCGAGCAGGAGGAAGTGATCGCCACGATCACCCGTTTGGCGAATGAATAACGGCAGCCGACGATACTCTCGGTGACCACGGAGTGCCATGGCCAGACGGATCGTGATATTCGGTTGGGCCGAGTCGGTTCATGCCAGCCGATGGGTGAAAGCCCTGCATCAACGCGGCCACGCCGTCAAGCTCGTATCGCTCGGCGGTGAGCCGAAGGACTACTGCGAGACGATCAACTTTCCGCGACGCGGATACCTGGACTACCTCCGCTACGCGCCGGCCGCCGCCCGTGAGGCCATCCGGTTCAAACCCGATCTCGTTCACGTTCATTACGCCGCCGGATTCGGCCTGTGGGGGCTGTGGACTCGCTTCAAGCCGACGGTCGTCTCGGTCTGGGGCTCCGATATTCAGAAAATTGCCCGCCACCCGCTCTATCGTCCGCTCGTCCGGGCGATGTTGATGCGTGCCGCCGCCGTCACGGCTACCAGCGAGTTCCTCAAGCGACAGACCGCCGCGCTGTTCAGGCCGTCCGAGAAGAAGTGTGAAGTAATTCCATTCGGCGTCAATCTTCCGGACTCGGTCCTGCCGATGCCCCCGGAACGACCCTTCCGCCTGTGCTACTTGAAACTGCACAGCAAAATATACGGACCGGATGTGCTCCTCAACGCGCTGGCGAAAGCGCGCGAGTCGGTCCCTGATATCGAGTTGTCCATGGCGGGGTCGGGGGAGATGACGGAGTCGCTGAAACGGCAGGCGAAAAAACTCGGTCTGGAAGGTGCCGTCAACTTCCCCGGCTTTCTCGACAACGCCGACGTTCCCGCGTTCCTCGCCCGGCACCATGCGCTCGTGATGCCGTCGCTGACCGAATCGTTCGGGGTCGCCGCACTCGAGGCCGGGGCATGCGGCCGACCGACCGTCGGCTCCGATGTAGGCGGGATTCCCGAAGTCGTACGGCATGACCAGACCGGCCTGCTGGTACCGCCGGGCGAAGAAGGTCCGCTCGCCGATGCCATCATACGGCTGGCCGGCGACCCAAGCCTGACGAGGCGGCTCGGGGCGAATGCCCGCTGTTTGACCGAACGGGAGTTTGACTGGCGGAAATCGCTTGAGATGATGGAGACCCTTTACGAACGGCTGCTGATGTCGAATGAGGTCTGACCAACGCGGCGTCGAAAAATGCTGTCGCAGCGCGTCAGCCCAGTGTATGTTACGAGAAACCCGCTGATCGAATCGGAATTGTACCGGGAATATCGTCCATGGAAATCCGACTGCTACGCACCGATGACGCCGAAGCCTGTAATGCGCTTCACAACAAGTTCTCCCACAACAAGCGGTCGCTCGACCAATGGCGCTGGGATTTCGACAGCGGTTTGTACCAGACCGATCAGCTCCCGTTCGCGGTCGCCGATGATGATGGCCGTATTGTCGGAACTCAGGCCTTCATCCCCATTCGGTTCATCGATCGCGACGGCGTTTACTGGACGGCGAAGTCCGAAGAGACACTCGTGGATCCCGATTACCGGGGACAGAAGTTGTTCGAGCGTATGTACGAACTTCTTTTCGGCTACGCCGAAGAACGCTCTCTTCGCTATGTCTGGGGCTTCACCCCCGCGACCAAGGCGTTTCTCAAGCTCGGCTTCAAAATCCCCTGCGCGACCGAGCAGCTGCTCTTTCCGTTCCATGCCGTCGGGATTTCGAATCTGATCGAGTCCCGCGTGCTGGTCGGCCGCTCGGTATCGACTGTTGACCGCCTCAAGATGATCCCCTACCGGATCGGAGCTGCCGGCGCGCGGCTGACGGCTTCCGCGAAGTTCGGCCTCGCTCGCCGCGCCGGATTGGTCGGCGACTCGCTCGACACGCGGATTGTCGAGGCTGCTCCCGACGGTTGCGCAGAGCTGTGCCGACGGTTTGTCGGGCAGTACGGTGGACCCACGATCTATCGTGATGAGGCCTACCTCGAGTGGCGCATCTTCAACAACCCCTACACCAAACCGATCATGCGCGCCGCATTCGAAAGAAACACGCTCGTCGGATGGATCATTTACTCCATAGGCGATGAGAACGTGGGATACATTGTTGATGTTATGGCGGCGACGCCCGACAATGCTACCCTCGCACCCCGGCAGATCGTAAAGCGCCTTCTTGTTGAAGCGCTCGACGATCTTCGCAGGACCGGCATTGCCGCCGCCAGAGGCTGGTGCGTGACCAACCACCCGTTCGACAAACTTGTCCGCGAAGTATCGAGATCGCTCGGTTTCTTTCATGTCCGACGCGGTCACGCCGTCGTGGTGCTCGGTTCAACACCGGAATTCCACGATCCGCTCGATGACTCCTTCAGCGACTGGTATGTGACTCGTATCTTCACCGAGGGTGTGGCGGGCTGAGATGGATCCCCGCGCGCTGTACCTCTATACGCAAATCCTCCGTCACGCGCATGTCTTCTTCTCCGAGCGCGCCAACGCGGCGGTGCGCGAAACCGACGTCCGGTTCGTGCCGCTGGAGACGGCGCTCCGACTGCGTCATCCATGCATCGCGATTCCGACGGACCTCATACGCCGTTACGACTACTCCGACGCGTACGAGGTGACAGTCGCCGGGGCGACGCTTCGCCTCTGCCATCGCATACTGCGCCCGGACAGCCGTGAGTGGACCGCCTTCCCCACCGAATCCGCGCCGCTCTGGCTCATCCACGAGTCCGGCACGCGCCTTCCGGCCTGGGACCTGTTCGGCACGCTGTTCTCCCTTCTGACGCTGGAATACGAAGGCGCACACACCGAGCGTGACCGGCACGGCCGATTTATCGCGGCCTTCGATCCACGTCTTAAGGCGGGACTGCTGGAACAGCCTCTGTTTAATGATGCGGTCTTTCTCCTGATCGTCGAAGCGTTCCGCATGCGCGAGGGAGATGGCGCGCTTTCTTCGATCGCCGACGAGATCAAACCGCCGGCAATGATCCTCTCGCACGACTGCGATATCCTCGAAGGCAACGACATCTGGACGCAGAGCATTCGCCTCGGACGCGTGGTACTACCGCTGGCCAAACGAAAGACCCCCCGACTCGACAATCTCTGGTGGGCGGTCCGCAATGCCGTCAAACCACGCGAATTCTATTTCGACAATATTCCTGGATTGATCACGCTCGAACGCACTTTCGGTTACCGCTCCACTTTCTACATATTGAACGGTACCGGCGGCCGATTTGGCGCGCGGAGCGGCTCGAAATTGCTGGCATCTCTCGTTGGCGCAATCTCCGATACCTGGGAGATCGGCATCCACTACAACTACGATACGCACCTCGATCACGACCGTTTCTCCCGCCAGCAGGCGGAACTGCACGCGATAGCCGGTCGCACCGTATCTACCGGCCGCGCTCACTACCTCCGCTTCGATCCGGTGAAGTCACTTCCCTTCTATCGCGCCCACGGAATCACGCTCGATGAGTCCGTTGGTTATCCCGATCGAATCGGCTATCGTGTGGCTGTGGGCGGCTGCTATCGGCCGTACGACCCTGAATCCGAACGGGAGATGGACATGTGGCAAGTACCGATGGTCGTTATGGAGAACACGCTGCTGGCCCAGTACGCGGATAACTCGCTCCGGGCTTTCACCGACCTGCTCAACCATCTCTCCAGGGTCGGCGGCGCCCTGAGCCTGATCTTCCACCCGGGCCTGTTTTACAATCCAGAGTTTCGCACGCATCGCAGACTCTACCACCGCATGCTCCAAACCGGACGCGACCACGGAGCCTTCGGCTGGACTGCCCGGCACCTGTCCGAACTCGCGTCCTCAGCGCCGACCGTCCCTTCCGACACCGGCAAAGGAGGTAGACCATGAAACCGCACGCGCCCGACTCGATGATACGCCTGTACGAACTGCGCCTGTCCGCCGACAGCTTCGCCAACGTTCGCGATACGCTGCGCTCCACCTGGCTCACAAGCGGACCCCGCGTGAAGGAATTCGAGTCCGCCGTCGCCCGCATCTGCCGCGTGCGCCACGCTGCGGCCGTCAACTCCTGCACCAACGGCCTCGTGCTGGCACTGCAGGCGCTCGGACTGCAGGGCGGCGAGGTGATCACCACGCCCTTCTCCTTCGTGGCGACCGCCGAGGCGATCATGCACGCCGGCGCCCAGCCCGTGTTTGCCGACATCGATCCCCACTCGCTGAACATCGATCCTGAGGAAGTCGCCCGCAAAGTGACCCCCCACACCCGGGCCATCATCGCCGTCGATATCGCCGGACTTCCCGCGGAATACGACCGGCTCCGAAAAGTCGCCGACCATTTCACCCTGCCCGTCATTGCCGATGCCGCGCACTCGTTCGGCGCACTGTACCGCCGCAAGTCGGTCGCGCAGGTAACCGACGCCGCCGTATTCTCGTTCCACGCCACCAAGAACCTCACCTGCGGCGAGGGAGGAATGGTCGTATCGCGCCATAAGATCCTGGCCGACCGCGTCCGCCTGCTGGCGATGCACGGTCTGACCAAAGATGCGCATCGCCGGCGCGAGGAAGCCGGCTGGCGGTACGACGTGATAGCGCCCGGTCGCAAGGCCAACATGTCCGACGTCCATGCCGCCATCGGGCTCGGCCAACTGCCGGAATTCGAACGCCGGCAGCAAAAACGCGAAGCGCTCGTCCAGCGCTATTGCGACAATCTGTCGGCGCTGTCCGAGTACATCGACCTGCCGTCGCCGCCCAAATATGTCCGGCACGCCTGGCACCTGTTTATCATCCGCCTGAATATCGATAGTCTGACGATCTCGCGGGACCGTTTCATCGATGCCATGAAAGCCCGGCGCGTCGAGTGCGGCGTACACTACATCCCCATGTTTGAGTTGTCGTTGTTCCGGTCGGCCGGGTTCAACGAGCATATCTTTCCGAATGCCGCATGGGTCGGCCGCCGCGTGGTCACCCTGCCGCTGTACCCGCTGCTGACCTTCAGGCAGATAGACTACATTTGCGACGCCATCGCCGACATTGTCGTGAAACATCGAAGATAAACCCGGTCGCCCCCGCATCCGGCATGGGTGCCCGGATAAGTCCGCCTGAACTCGTGCAGGTGCGATCATAAACGCCCTCCCGCTGCTGCGTCGGTTGCATCGGCGCCGCAGGCGGCGTACATCCGGGGCTGCACCAACACTTGCCAACTGCCGGGCACTCCATTATTAATAGGGCATGCCGGCCAATCTGCCCCCTCAGTATTACGAGCTGGAACGGGAGTTCCGGGCCTGCCGCGATTCCCGGGAGAAACTTCGTCTCGCCGAGGAACTGCTTCGCATCATGCCCAAACACAAAGGTACCGACAAGCTCCAGGCGGAAATGAAAGCGAAGATCTCCAAACTGAAGAAGGAGATAGACGGCGGGGGCAAGACGTCGGCCGGCGCGGCACGACAGGCCCCCACCCATGACTTCGTCGAGCGCGAAGGCGCCGGGCAGGTTATTCTGATCGGCGCGCCTAACAGCGGTAAATCGTCACTCGTCGATGCGCTCACCAACGCCAGGGTGGAAATAGCCGACTATCCCTACTCGACCCGCGAGCCCGCCACCGGCATGATGGACTATGAAACAATCCAGATTCAACTGATCGATACGCCGCCGATCTCGGACGAGTCGTTCGAAAACTACCTGACCAATCTGGTCCGCAACGCCGACCTCGTTTTGCTTGTCGTTGACCTCTCCGACGGCAATCTGGGCGATCGGAACCGGTATATCATCGACGCGCTCGCGGAACGGAAGATCATTCTTACCCCGGACCCGCCCGCGCATGTCGACGATGCCCGGTACGTCTACAAACGCACGCTCGTGTGCGGACACAAAGTCTACGACGACGAATCCGGGAATGGCAAAGCCGCGCTCGAAAACTCGTTCGCGGGATTTCCCACCGTCCTGACGTCCATTCTGGACGACACGACCCTGACCGCGCTGCGCCGAACGATCTTCCAATCTCTGCGCATCATCCGCGTTTATACCAAACAGATAGGCAAGCCCGTCGAACTGGTCGATCCCGTCGTCCTCCCGGTCGGCGGGACCGTCGAAGACGCTGCGATGACCATTCACAAAGACTTTGCGGAGAAATTGAAGTTCGCCAAGATCTGGGGACAGGGAAAGTTCGATGGCCAGCGAGTTAACCGCGATCACGTCTTGACCGACGGTGATGTGGTCGAATTTCACATCTGATCAGCCTGCAACCCCGAGTACCTCTGCTGGGCGCCGCGAAGAAACTCCTCCAGCGAGCCAACCTCGGTCTCGTCGTCCGCCCTCAGGTCGGCCAGTTGCGCATGCATTCGCGAACGGCATATCTGCAATTCGATCATCAATGCCCGCGTACGTTGATCGGTCGGATATCGCTCCGAGATTCTCCTGATCAGTTCGTCTTCAATTTCATTGACTCGCTCCGCCGATCGTTTCACACGCTCCAGACTGCCCGACGGCGACGACGAAACGCCGCCGGAATGAAGTTTCATCCGTGCATGAGGAACGCGTGACGTTATCGCACCATGCTCGGCCCGACTTGCACTCGCCGCCGACCGCGGCCTTTTGATACGTCGGCACGCGAACCACGAACCGGCTGCGATCACTCCGGCCGCCAGCGTCACCGGCACGAATCGGACGGATCCGCCCCCCAGAGACAAGAAAACCGCGACCGCGGCGGCTGATGTCATGCTGTTGAGTGTAATCGTTCTGATGAGACCGACTGGTGGGGTGGCGACCAGTGGATCTTTCGATCCGCTGCCGGCCGTCTTTGGCGTCCCCCTTTTAAGGAATACTAATTTCATCCATTATTTCTATCGGTCTGTGCGGCTGTGGGTTTAGCCCAAACGCCAGCCTTTTCCCTTGACTTTGTCGCCGCCGAGGGGAAAGATTGAGCCCATGAAACCCCGCCTGTATTTCGACCTGAGAGACATCCTCGGGGCGCCCGCGAGGGCGCTGTCAGCCAAGCAGATATTCGTCATGACCGCGTCGCTGGTCGTGGCCCTGGCGGTCTTCGACCTGGCGTTTTACCTTGCCCATCTGGTTTCAGGCTCGAATCTCGGGGTTGTATTCGACGTGTACGGGTTGTTCCCGGACCCGTCGGCCGGCCTCGCTGATCCACTCGCCGGTCCAGTGCTGATTCTCGGGATGTTTGGCGCTGTCTTTGTCCTGATGCTCGGTCAGACCGGGGTAGCCGCCATCAACGTTGAGCAGATACGCGGCAACCGTTTCTTCTCGATCAAAGACGCCGCCCGCTTCGCTCTGAGTCGCGCCCGCACGGTGTTCCTCTGCGAGATCGCTATCGCGGCTTTCGTGACGTTTATTGTCGCTCTCTTTATGTTGCTTGGCCTGTTTGGCCGGATTCCCTATCTGGGTGAATGGCTCTACAGCCTTTTCGTAGTGTTCCCGTTGTACTTCATCGCTCTGTTCACCGTGTTTATTGCCATGATCGCTCTCGTATCGATCATTTTGACACCGGCCATTGCCGCCGCCGACCGCCGCGGCGAGACCTTTGGACTTATTCTCGAGACATTCTCCACCGTCATCCGCCAGCCCCTTCGATGGCTCGGCTATACGGGGTACGCGCTCGTAACCGGTAAGATCGCCAGCTTCGTCTACGCGTACTTTGCCTTCCGTTCCGTGCAGGCAATCGTGTTTGCGACCGACCTTACCGACGGCGGCAGGATGCGCAAGCTGGTGGCAAGTGCCTTGTCACATTTACCCATTCGTTCCGATTTATTTCGAGAGGCGCTCACGGTGTTTCCCGGTGTTGACTGGGGGATCAGCCTGCTCCCGTTTGTCAGATCAGGCGACAGCCTCGCCTCTCATGTTATGGCATTCATGCTCTTTTTGATCTTCGCGAGCGTGATCGGCTACTTTCTGTGTGTTGTCGCCTCGGCGCAGGCCTACGGGTATGTCGTTATCCGCTACCACAAGGACGGGTACCGGATCGACGAGGAACCACCGATCGGCGAGCCGACTCCTGCAGGCACTCCGGAGTCAGCCGTCAATTCGACCCCGAACGGTCTGCCGTCTGATCCCGCATGAAAACCATCCGTACCGTAAAACAGATGCAGCAGGCCGCCCGCCTGCTCGCCGCGCAAGGCAAAACGATCGGTGTCGTCCCGACTATGGGCTTTCTGCACGACGGCCACCTGTCGTTGATCCGCAAAGCCAAACAACACGCCGATGTTGTCGTCACGACCATTTTCGTCAACCCCACCCAGTTCGGCCCGCGCGAGGACCTGTCGACCTACCCCCGGGATGAACGAGGCGACCTGAAGAAAATCCGCTCGGCCGGCGGTGACATCGTGTTTATTCCAACCACGCGAGAAGTCTATCCCAAAGACTTTCAGACCTTCGTCACCGTCGAAAAACTGACTCGAATTCTTGAAGGCGCCTCGCGGCCGACTCACTTCCGGGGCGTTACCACCGTTGTTGCCAAGCTCTTCAATATTATCCGGCCCGATGTCGCCGTCTTCGGCATGAAAGACTTTCAGCAGGCCACCGTCCTCCGTCAGATGACAGCCGACCTGGGATACCCGATCAGGTTTATCGTCGCGCCGACCGTGCGCGAGCGCGATGGCCTCGCGATGTCGTCGCGAAACAAATACTTCACGCCCGAGACTCGTCCCGAAGCCGTTTGTCTGTATCGCGGACTGGTGACCGCCAGAGCGCTCGCCCGCGCGGGGGAGAGGTCGAGTGCTAAAATCAAGCGAGAGATGGAAAAGGCCATCCTCGCCACCTGTCCCAGCGCTCAGATCGACTATATTGCCTTTAATGATCTGAAGACTCTCGCCCCCCGTACGACTGTCGAATCCGGCACCGTTTGTTCTCTCGCCGCCCGGGTGCACGGCGTGCGCCTGATCGACAACCTGAAGCTGCGGTAGCCGGCGGCCCGCCGTCCTGTCCGTTCACCCGCGCGCCAGCGTTCCTGCGCTCCAAAGAAGTCACATCGCCAACGCATTTGCTACGACATCGATAGTGTTAATGGCGCGCCCCCCTAAGGCAGAGAGATGTTGCTCAGTTACGAGGAGCCATTCTATGTCACCGTACGCACCGAAGAATTTTACTAACCGTCACTTTATTGATGCGCTCCGGAGAAGAGAAGAAAATGGGGACCCCCTAAAAATGACAAAACGAACCCATTTCCCCGTAACCGCCTCAAAGACATACTTGTACAATGACTTTTTCAATTATTGTTCTTGGTTTGCGTGCCGGCACTCCTCCTCGGGAAGTTCGTTGACAGTAAGTCCGAGGCGGGACAGGCCTCACTCGCCGCGCCCAACGAGAGTCCGCTCGGCAATGACTGTCAGGAATTCAGGAACTCCTTATGATCTTGCCGGTTACACGGGTACACGAGCGGGCCGATTTTGGCGTTATCCCCTTGCGGAATTGCCGAAAAAGACTATATTGGCCCCCTGAGACGAAAGGCGCGGATTGAGCGAGCATGTTGATTACTATATGCAAATCGAAAATCCATCGGGCGACCATTACCGACAAGGACTTGAACTATGTCGGGTCGATTACGATCGATCGCGACCTGATGGATCTCGCGGACCTGGTGCCGTGGGAGCAGGTCCAGGTCGCCAATATCAACACCGGCGCCCGCTTCGAGACGTACGTGATCGAGGGTAAACGCGGCTCGGGGACGATCGCGCTCAACGGCGCCGCCGCCCGACTCGCCGAAAAAGGCGATCTCGTCATTATCATCGCGTACGCCCAGATCGACCGCGCCGAGGCCGACTCGTTTAAGCCGGCCGTCGTGCATGTTGACGACCGCAATCGACCGACGACCTGACCGCAGTTTCTCGCCGTTACAACGGGGGTTATTTCCAGCATGGCTACCGATTCGCGACCCAGAGCGGCTATTGTGCTCGCCGCCGGTAAAGGCAAACGGATGAAATCCGACCTGCCGAAAGTGCTGCACGAAATTCATGGCCGCCCCATGATCCGCATCCTGCTCGATACACTCGAGCCGCTCGCCTTCGACCGCACGGTTGTCGTGATTGGTTTCAAGGGGGACCTGGTCGAAAAGGCGCTCGCCGACTATCCGGTCGACTTCGTCTGGCAGCACGAGCAGCGCGGCACCGGCCACGCCGTCATGATGGCGCGCGAGCGCTTGCGGGATTTCGATGGTACCACACTCGTGTGCGCGGGCGACGTGCCCTTTCTTACCGAGCGCTCCGTGCGCGACCTGATCTCCGTCCACGAGCGAACCAAAGCCGCGGCCACCTGTTTGTCCGCCATCTTCGACGATCCGACCGGCTACGGGCGGATCGTTCGCGACGGCGACAGTGACTTCCTTCGCGCTATCGTCGAGCACAAAGATGCATCGGAAGAGATTCAGCGGATCAGGGAGATCAATTCGGGCACATTCTGTTTCGACAACCGCCGCCTCTTTGGTGTGATCGATGACATCGATGACCGTAACGCGCAGGGCGAGTATTATCTGACCGATGCCGTTAAGATTCTGCACGGCAAGGGGCTGAAGGTCGCCGTCGTCACCTGCCGGGAGCCCGATGAGGTGCGGGGCGTCAACTCCAAAGAGCAGCTCGAGGCGCTCGCGGAGAAGTTCGCGCCGGGTTTGTAATTGTTTTTTTGACTCCCGATGCCGATTACAACGTTATAACCTATAGCGGCGGCGCTTGCCCTGACTCCGCCTGCCGTTTTTTGTTGACCCGTCGAAGCGCGAACCGTAGATTGAACGGCGAGTATTGTATGATGAAACACGTTGTTACCGTTATCGTTGTGCTCTCTCTGGCCGCCGCCGGCTACACTCAGGATATCGAGCGGGCCCGGCTGGAGCAGCCGACCGCGTCCAACAGCATGGGCGTCAGGCCGGTCGAATCCCCCTTTTCACTGATTGATTTCTCCCGGATCAAATGGTCGCACAGCTATTCCGTCTCGTACTTCTCCGGATCGGGTTATTCCGGCTCCGTCGGACTGGCGTCGACCAGCATGTTTTACGAGTTTTCGCCGAAGCTCTCGCTTCAGGTGAATCTCGGCATTCTTCACAGTCCGGGGGCGCTCTGGGGTGACGAGAACAACGGTGCCACGATCCTGCCGGGTTTCCGGCTCGATTACCATCCCTCCGATAAGTTTCATATGTCGATCGGGGTGCAGCGGTTCGACGGACGGGCGTACCCCGGACCATACGGGTACTACAGCCGGTATGGCCTGATTTCGCCCGACTGGTCATTCTGAACCGCGAGACAGGCAGACCACGAGGGAACTAACCTTAGGAGAGACCGCCGGGAGACAATTGTTACCGCATCATCCTTCCTGCAGACCGCCTGACCTGTTTTCCACCCCGCAACGAGTAACCTGTTTGCAGCTGCCGTGATATCCGTCGGGAGATTGGCGGAGTGAAACTACAACTGAAAAGTCGCTACCTCGAGATTCTCATCGCCGTCACGTTCGTGGTCTTGTTGGTCTACGTTGTGTCGGTAACGCTGCAGGTGGCGCGCGGGATTTCGCAGACGGTCGACCCGCCCACGCACACCGTGCGTCTGCAGGTACTCAACGGCTGCGGCGTGCCCCGCATGGCGGCTCAGGTCGCCGACCGGCTCTCCGGATACCGCGACGCGGACATTCGGATTTCGATCGTCGATACGGATAACTTCGAATCCGTCTCGGTTGACAGCTCGTTCGTGATCTCGCGCGAACGGGACAAGACCGCGGCCCTCGTACTGGCGCGGAAACTGGGTCTCGATGACAGCCGGGTGACCTACGATGAACTGGAAAATAACTACCGCCATGTGTCGGTGACACTTGTTGTCGGAAGCGATCATGCGCGGATTGCGGCGCCGAAACCTGCTACGACGGAGAAACAATAGCACACTTTGAGCACGACCAGCACCGCACTTACCCTCGCGCGCCAGGCCGGTCGGCTGGCGCTTTCCAAGAAGGCGTTTGACGTCAGGATACTGAAACTGAAAGGGCTCTCCTCGGTGTGCGATTACTTCGTGATCGCATCGGGAGACGCCGATGTGCAGGTGAATGCGATCGCCGAGGCGATCGAAGACGGTCTGCGCAATGACGGCATCAAGCCGTACCATCGCGAAGGACGCAGGGGCGGCAACTGGATTCTGCTCGACTACGTCGATGTCGTCGTGCACGTGTTTTATGAGCCCACCCGCCGGTTCTATGCGCTCGAAAAGCTCTGGGGCGATGCACCGGTCGAGGAACTGGCCGATGAATAGCGGCCGGACGTAACCGCCGATTGTTGATTGATGATAAACACATAGGAAGTACCATGGAACTAGCCGATCTGAAATCGAAGACCATCGCGGAGCTGCTGAAAATCGCCGAAGACCTCGATATCCCGGGCGTGTCCGGCCTGCGGAAATCCGAGCTGATCTACAAGGTGATGGAAAACCAGTCCACGCAGAACGGCGCGATTCTGGCCGAGGGGGTCCTGGAAATCATGGACGAGGGCTACGGCTTTTTGCGCTCTCCCGACTACAACTACCTTCCCGGTCAGGACGACATCTACGTCTCGCCGTCGCAGATCAAACGATTCGATCTTCGGACCGGCGACACCATCTCCGGACAGGTACGACCGCCCAAGGACAACGAGCGGTATTTTGCGCTGCTCAAGATCGAGGCGGTCAACTACGAAAATCCCGAGGCCGCCAAGCACAAGACGTTGTTCGACAACCTGACCCCGCTGTATCCGAACACCCCGTTCAAGCTGGAATTGTCGGCCGAGCAGTTGACGACGCGCATTATTGATCTGATGTGTCCGATCGGCAAGGGACAGCGCGCCCTGATTACCTCTCCGCCGAAAGCCGGCAAGACGATCATACTCCAGAAAATCGCGCAGGCCATCACGGCCAACCACCCCGACGTCAAGTTGATCGTGCTCTTGATCGACGAGCGGCCGGAGGAAGTGACGGACATGCGGCGTTCGGTGCGCGGCGAAGTCATCTCGTCGACCTTCGACGAACCGGCCGACCGTCACGTGCAGGTCGCGAACATGGTGCTCGAAAAAGCCAAACGACTGGTCGAGCACAAGCACGACGTGGTCATTCTGCTGGACTCGATCACCCGACTTGCGCGCGCCCACAACTCCGTGGTGCCGCATTCGGGCAAGATTCTCTCCGGCGGTGTGGATTCCAACGCGCTGCACAAGCCGAAACGGTTTTTCGGCGCCGCCCGCAACGTTGAAGAAGGCGGCTCCCTTACCATCTGCGCCACCGCTCTGATCGAAACCGGCTCGCGCATGGACGAGGTGATTTTCGAGGAGTTCAAGGGCACCGGTAATATGGAAATGGTGCTCGACCGCCGACTCAGCGACCGGCGCGTCTTCCCGGCCATGGATATCAACCGGTCATCGACCCGCAAGGAAGAGCTGCTGATGGATCAGGATACCCTGTCGAAAATCTGGATCCTTCGCAAGTTCCTCGCGGAGATGAACCCGATCGAGGCCATGGAATTTCTGGTCGATCGAATGAAAAAGTCCAAGAGCAACGCGAAATTCCTCGCTTCGATGAAGGATTAACCTGCTCAGGCAGAGACGTCTCAGGCGCAGTCACCCGGCTGCGCCTTTCTTTTGAGGCGGCGGGTTCGTTCAGGGCCGGCGGGCCCGAAGGACCGTCCCGGACCGGCCGACCAGATACACGTACTCCCCCGCAATGGCCATATCGTAAATGTCGAATGCCAGGGACGGATCGAGCGCGATGTCGGTCCATGACACGCCGGCGTCGGTCGTCTTCATGACGACTCCGTTCAAACCGGCGACATAGCCGGTGTCGGCGTTCACCATGGCGAGACTGGTAAAGACATTCTTGGGGTCGGCGGAGGCGTCATTCCATGTGCGACCGTTGTCGTGGGAATACATGATACGGCCGCCGGCCCCGGCGAGAATCCCGACTCGGCCGGTAACGGAAGTCACCCGGCCCGGGATGCCGTCGAGCGTCTCGATCGTCCTCCACGTCTGACCGCCGTCGCGACTCATGTGAAGCTTGCCGAACGACTGGAAGTAGACCGGGCCGTGCGGGGCACGAAACAACTCGCCGTATCCCAGCCCCATTGATTCCTGCCGCTGCCAGGTACGCCCTCGGTCACGCGTCACCAGCGTAAAACCGAGCAGCGGCGAGGCAGTCGCGCGGGTCATTCCCGCAGCCACCGCGTGGAGCGAATCCACCCACTGCACCGACAGCAGCCATGAAACGGTGTCCATGATCGAGCGATTCTCCCAGCGCCGGCCGCCATCGGTGGTGACGTACAGCGAACCGCCGCGTCCACATACCGCCCCGGTCCGACCATCGAGAAACGAGACGTCTTCCAGTGGCGCATTTGGTGCGATCGTCATGACGCGCCACGTGCGACCGCCGTCGTGCGTGATACCGAGCTGACCGCCCTGACTGACGACAAAACCGGTATCGGCTGATACGAACTCGATTCCCGTGATATTTTCCGTGATGTCGAGACGAACCGGCTCGAAGTCCCCGGCAGAGGCCTGCGCGGGCATGGCGATACCGACAATCGCAAGGATTGCGGCACGAAACGTCGTCACAGCGGTGTTTTTAATTGAAGTCATCCGGTATCACTTATACACTGCACGCAGGCACGTGCGCCGGCGTGTTCGCAATCGTAGCGCATAATAGGGCGTAACGCGCAGGATGTCAAACAACTCGCGGGTCTAATCGGACTCAAGTCGACATGAAACAGCCGTTGATAGAATTGCATAACGTCGAATATCGCACCGACCGGGGCGATTTCGTCTTTCGCGACCTCAACTTCACGCTTCTTCCTGAGCACTCCGCCGTCATTGCCGGTGCGGCGGGCTCGGGGAAAACGACGCTCGTGGAACTGCTCGTTGGGCTCCGCTTCGCATCGGCCGGTTCGGTGGAGGTATTCGGCGAACAGCTCAAAAAGGGACGGTCGAGCGCTATCCGCCGGGTCCGGCATCAGATCGGGGGGATCGGCGGGCCCTTTGGGCTCATGCCGCTTCTGACGGTATCTGAAAATATCACGCTGCCGCTGGTACTGGCAGGGGTTCGCCGCTCAACGCAACGGGAGCGCCTGTTCAAGGTCCTGACGGAGTTCTCGCTGCTGAAACAGGCGTCGGAGACTCCGGGGTCGCTCACCCGGGTCGAAAATACGCTCACCCAGTTCGCCCGGGCATCGATAGCCAACCAGCCGCTCCTTATTATTGACGAGCCGATGGCCGGTCTGGACAGAAACACCTGGGAGCGCGTTTACCAGGTGCTGCAGAAAGTGGCGTTGTCCGGGCGGTCGATGCTGATACTCACGTCCGATGTCCCTTCCCAGGAACTGCCACAGACGGCGTATTACCAGTTGATAAACGGGGTCCTGCAGTGATTCGCCTCGGCTTCATGGTTCGCGAACTGGGGCGGAGTCTGTACCGCAATCCCGGCACAGCGCTCGGCTCGGTACTGTCGTTGACCCTGCTCTTTCTGCTTTTCAACATCTTCTGGGTGGCGGCCGGGACATCGGAAGCCTTCTATCGCGACCTGTTATCGGAACTGCGCATGGAGGCCTTTATCAATGAAGACCTGCCCGACTCGGCGGCGACGTCCCTGACCAAAGAGATCTATGCGATAGACGGTATTGTCTCCGCAGCATATGTTTCCAAGCAACAGGCACGGGCGGAACTGGCCGACCAACTGGGCATCGACCTGCTCGTCGGCTACGACTCGCTCAATCCGCTGCCTCGCTCGTACGTGCTGACGATGGAGCCCCAGGTGCTGAATTCAGGGGATATGCAACGGATCAGCGAGCAGCTTACGCTGATCCCCGGTATTGACGACGTCGCTTACAGCAGGCGGTTTCTCGAGAAGGCGGAGACGACGCGCGGGTTGATCCTGCAGGTCGGGCTCGGTCTGGGTGCGATTATTCTGCTCACGGCGCTCATCACGTCGTCGAACAGCATCCGGCTCATGACGCGGGCGCGCGCGGTCGGCTTCCGGCAAATGATGCTGCTGGGGGCATCGAAATCTTTTGTCGGGATGCCGTTTATAATAGAAGGACTGCTGATCGGCGGGTTGTCGGCGATCTTCAGCTGGGTGATCGTTTTGTACGGCCATTCGCGTGTGGTGTTCACCCAGATAACGATCGTATTACCCTCCCGCGAGGATATGATACTGTTTTGCGCAGCTGCTGCGCTGGTCGGCTGCATCAGTGGTTTTCTTGGAATTCGACGGTCGCTCAAATGATGCGGAAAGTAATACGTGCCGCGGTAGTTCCGATGCTGCTCGGATGCTGGCTGGCGGGAGGCGTTACCGCCGACGATAAGCGGCAAATTCTCGAGCAGCAGAAGGAACTGGAGAAAATCCAGAAGGACGTCGACGACAGCCGTCGTCGTCTGGATTCGCTCCGCTCCGCTGAAGAATCGGTTGCCCGGCAGATTGCCGACTACGATCAGCGTATTTCGTCGGACCGGAAACTGATCAACCGTCTCAGCAACGAGCTGACTGCGCTCAAAAAGAGTCTTGGCGAGGCGGAGACCGCCCTGCAGAACAACCAATTGAGTTTCGACAACACCCGCCGGCGATATCTCGGCAACATCCGTCAGGCATACTACGCCACACGATTGCCGGACCAGTCCCTGGTCAACGAGCCGAACGGCGAGCTGGATCTTCATCGGACTACCGTGTATCTCACCGCACTGGCGGGCTTCGAGTCCGGAAATGTCGAGCAGGCACAAACGTACCTCGCCGAGTCCGTCAGCCAGCTCGAGGAATTGACCGGCCAGCGCAAGCTGGTGACCAACTTGAAGAAGGAGAAGGAGATCAGTTTTTCGGTCGGTCAGAGCAGGAAGGAGAAGCAGGAACGTTCGCTGGATAGGCTCAAGCGACTGAAGCAGGACGAAGCCGACCGGATGTTGACATTGCAGCAGGCGGCCGCCGAGATGCAGCAGATTATCGCGCGGCTGGAGGAAGCCGGTCGCCGGAACCCGTATCCCGAGGCCGGTGTGGCGCCGTCGGTTTTCACCGCCCTGAAGGGACAGTTGATCATGCCGCACCGAGGCAAGGTGGTGGTGCCGTTCGGCTTGTCGGTCGATCCGATCACCAAACTGAAGTCGTATTCTCCCGGTATCGTCATCAAGGGCAAGCCGGGGGCGACCGTACGCCTCGTTGCATCCGGGACAGTCGCGTACACCGGCAATTTGCGCGGCTACGGAAATTTCGTTATCATCCGACACGACAGTCAGCACTACACGACCTATGCCGGACTGGGTCGCATCGATGTCTCCGAGCGCGAGCACCTCGCGGGCGGCAGCCCGCTGGGGGTGGCAGGCGACGACGGCCAGGTCCGGTTCGAACTGCGGGAAGAACGGGAACCGCTCGACCCGGTGGAATGGATCAAGTTTGAAGCGCTCTGAGATCGCCTTCGACATCGTCACCGCCCAGCCACGGGCCTGGTCGATACTGAGCCGGTCGTTTCTGGCCGGCCGGGTGGCGTCCTGTTATCTGTTTACCGGGCCATATGGATCCGGCCACTGGGCGCTTGCCTCGGCCTTCGCCTCGCTTCTCAATTGCAGGCAGCGTGTCGATGGCGGCGATCCCGACGGCAACCGGACGGTGCGGCCGTGCGGCCAATGCCCCCCGTGCCGCACGATCGCTGCGATCAATTTCGAGGGCCTGTATCCCGTGGTGCCGATTCAGACGTACAAAAACGACATCGAGAAGTTCGAGTTTCTCAATGCGTGTCTCGATCGGCTGCGCGAAGAGCCATTGGCCATGATCGAGGAGGAGAAGGCCGCAACCATCCGAATCGAGCAGTCGCGCGATGTAAAGCTGACCCTGAGCAGGCGGGGCTCGGAGGAGATTGTACGGGTCGCGATATTCGACCGTGCGCAGAAGATGCGCGATGACTCCGCCGACTCCTTGCTCAAACTGATTGAAGAACCCCCGCCGCGGACAGTCATCATTCTCACCGCGGAGCGCGCCGAGTCGCTATTGCCGACCATCCAGTCTCGCGCGCAAGAGGTGCGGCTGGCGCGATCGCCGGAAGCGATGATCGCGCAGTATCTCGAAACGGCGTACGGAGCGCCGTCGAAGCAGGCTGTTCTGCTTGCCCGCCTGGCTGAGGGGCTGCCCGGTCGAGCCATAAGATTGATGGGCCCCGAGGACGAGGAGGAAGCGCCGATCCGGTCGGTCGCCTGGCTTGTCTTCAAGCTCCTCTTTCAGCGACCGTCAGGGGAGGCCATGCAGGTCGCGATGGAGCAGCTGGCGAGCCGGGGGCGAAGCGATATCGAGCAGTCTTTGCTGTTATGGCAATCGCTGATTCGTGATTGTGCCGACTTTGCGATACGTTCGCAGCCCGACCAGTTGACGAATGTCGACTTCGCCGACGAGCTTATGAAACTGAGCCGCCCGTTCGAGGCGAGCGGACTGGCGGAATCCCTCCTGATTGCCATCAAGAATACCCTTGCCGATCTATACCTCAACGTGCATATTCATACCGCTTTAGCGGCACTGGTGCTGAAAATGAGAGCGGCCATCCGCCAGGCCGAATCAACGGCTGTCGTCTCCTGAAATGTGACGCGAATCGGACTATTCTCATGGCTGAACTGTTTCTGGTTGAATTCAAAGGCTCCCGCAAGGAGTACTTTTACAATACGTACCATCACTCGCTCAAGGTCGACGACTATGTGATCACCCAGGCCGAGCAGGGCGAAGATCTGGGATGGATCATTACGCATATCGACAACGGCGACCGCATCGCCTCGTCCGAGAAACCTCGGTCCATTCTTCGGCCCGCGGGTAACGAAGACATGGCGCGGTTTACGGAACTCAAGCGCAACGAAGTCGCGTACAAGGGCGATATAGTGAAAATGGTCCGTCGCCACGGACTGGTGATGAAGATTGTTGACGTGGAGTGCCAGTTCGACGGCAACAAGATCACATTCTTTTTTACGGCCGACCACCGGGTCGATTTCCGAGCGCTGGTGCGCGATCTCGCTGCCAAGTACCGCACGCGTATCGAGCTTCGCCAGATCGGCGTGCGCGACGAGGCCCGTCGGATCGGCGGCTACGGCATCTGCGGTCGGCAGCAGTGCTGTAACAGCCACATCAAAGAGTTCGTACCGATTTCGACCCAGCATGCCCGCGAGCAGGATCTGCCGCTCAATCCCAGCAAAATCTCGGGCAATTGCGGACGACTGCTCTGTTGCCTGCGCTACGAGAGCGATCTCTATCACGCCGTCAAGGCGAGGTTCCCGTCGCCCGGCACGGCCGTGCGAACGACCAAGGGCGACGGCGTAATTGAGCGAATCGACGTCTTCAACGAAGAAGCGGTCATTCTGACTGAGGACCGACTCACGTTCCGTATCGCTCCGCAGGATATCAAGGACACCGTCGGCGCCACCGCGCCGCAGCCGAGACCGGCGCTCGATGATGCCGAGATTGACATCGAGCAACTCAGCAAGCTCGAGGATGAATCCGCGAACGGCAAAACCGCAATGTAACGGAGCAGCCAGGTGCAGCGACCAATTTACATAACGACGCCGATTTACTACGTAAACGCCAAGCCGCATATCGGCCATGCCTACACGACCATCGCCGCCGACGTCATCACGCGGTGGCATCGTATGGCGGGACGAAAAACCTACTTTCTGACGGGAACCGACGAGCACGGGACCAAGGTTGCCGAGGCGGCTGCTGCGGCCGGTCTTACCGAGCAGGAGTTCTGCGACCGAATCGCAGGGCTGTTTGCCGACGCATGGAAGCGGCTCGGTATCGAGAACGATGATTTTATCCGCACCACCGCCCCCCGACATGTCGCAGCGGTCCGGAAGCTGCTCGATGTACTGCGCACGGCTAAAACCGCCGACGGTCAGGATGTGGTCTACTCCGGGTACTACGAGGGACTTTATTGCACCGGATGTGAGAAATTCCTGACGGAGAAGGAGCTCGTGGACGGTCTTTGTCCGTACCATCGCAGACCGCCTGAGACGGTGCGCGAGAAGAACTATTTTTTCCGGCTCACCTCGTTCCTGCCGATCATCAAAGAGAAAATCGAGTCAGGCGAACTCGCAATTCTGCCGGACGAACGACGCCGGGAGGTGCTGGGCCTGATTGAACAGGATCTGGGCGATTTTTCCCTGTCTCGTGAGCGCGTGACCTGGGGCATCCCGCTGACATTCGACGAGAGCCAGGTGGCGTATGTGTGGGTCGACGCGCTGTCAAACTACATTTCCGCGATCGGATACGGCGACGACCGCGTCATGTTCGACACGTGGTGGACCGGCGCGGAAATCGTCCACCTGATGGCTAAAGAGATTCTGAAGTTCCATTGCCTGTACTGGCCCGCAATGCTTCTCGCGGCGGGAGAGAAACTTCCTGACACGCTTTTCCTGCACGGTTTCTTCACGGTCGACGGCGAAAAGATGTCGAAGTCGATCGGCAATCAAATCGATCCGAACGACATGGTCGCTCAGTTCGGCGCCGATGCGTCGCGATACCTGCTGCTCACGCAGTACCCGTTCGGCGTGGACGGGGACATTCAGGCCAGTCGATTCATCACGCAGTACAACAGCGATCTCGCGAACGATCTCGGCAACCTGGTGTCGCGCGTCGTCAAGCTCATCGACACGCATTGCTCTTCTCGCCTCCCCAGGCCGGACAGGTCGGTCGACGGATTGGATGAATTGTTGAAGATCGCCGAGCAGACGGCGACCACGGCGTATGCGCATATCAAGCACTTCCGTCTGCATGCGGCGATTGCCGAAGGTATTTCGCTGTGCCGGGCGACCAACAAGTTCTTCAATGACACGGCGCCATGGAAACTCGCCAAATCAGGCGATACCGCCGCCCTGCATGGCGTTCTGTATGCCTGTTGCGAATCGTTGCGGATCATTTCGATCGTCCTGTGGCCGGTGATGCCGGTGAAGATGACGGAACTCCGGAAGGTGCTCGGTCTCGACGCAGCGACGCTGTCGATCAATGATGCCATGACTTTTTATTCTCTGGTACCCGGTTCGGCGATCAGGCTCGAGCAGCCGTTGTTTCCCAGGATCGACGCGAACGCGGCTGCCGCCGCCACTTCGGCCGCCGAGACGGCCCCTCAGCTCGACGAAGACAATCTGCTGGATATCAGCGAATTCGGCCGCGTGCAGTTGAAGGTCGCACAGGTGATCGCCGCGGAACGAGTTGAAAATGCCGATAAGCTGCTGAAACTGCAGATCGATCTCGGTGACGAGCGGCGCCAGATCGTCGCCGGGATCGCCCAGCACTACAGCCCCGAACAAATGATCGGTCGGCGCATTGTCGTTGTCGCGAATCTCAAACCGGCCAGGATCCGGGGGATCGAATCGCGAGGCATGCTGCTGGCCGCGAAATCCAGGGACGCCTTGTATATCGTGACCCCCGACGGGGACCTGCCGCCCGGCTCCGGCGTGTCGTAATGATCGACTCCCATTGCCATTTGTACTTTGATGCGTTTGACGGCTGCCGCGACCGTGTCGTTCGCGAGGCTGCCGATGCGGGTGTGCACACGATTGTCAACATCGGCATCGATATTGAGTCTTCGCAAAAATGTATCGACCTCGCCGAGCGATACGACTCCTGTTATGCGACTGTCGGCATTCATCCGCACGACGCCGCCCGGGCGCCCCGCGACTATCTGAATACTTTGCGTTCACTCGCGGCGCATGCCAAGGTCCGTGCGATCGGCGAAATCGGGCTCGATTTCTACCGCAATCTCTCACCCAAACCCGTCCAACGGCGGGTGTTCGAGGAACAGCTGGAACTGGCCGCCGATCTCGCCATGCCGATTGTCATCCACACGCGTGAATCGTTCGATGCGACGCTTGAGGTTGTCCGCCGATACGCCGATCGCCTCCCTGGCGGCGTTTTTCACTGTTTTCCGGGTGACGCCGACGATGCGGAGCGAGTGATCGAGATCGGTTTTGTGATTTCAGTCGGCGGTGTCATTACCTATCCGAACGCGTCGATGGCCGCAACCGCTGCAGCAACGCCGTTGGACAAGATCATTGTCGAGACCGACGCGCCGTTTCTTACCCCTGTTCCGAATCGCGGGAAAACCAATTTCCCCGCCTATGTTGCGCTGACGTGTCGAAAACTGGCGGAACTGAAGGGGGTTTCTTTCGATGAAGTGGAAGCGATGACCGATCGGACGTGTCGGAAGCTGTATCGTTTGGTGGAGACGTTCGGGGACTGATCGTGGGTGGATACCACACCAAAAAGCGTCTCGGTCAGCATTTCCTGACCTCCGACGCCGTCATCGCTCGGGTTGTCGAGACGATCGCACCGCAGCCGGGGGAGACGGTTGTGGAGATCGGCCCCGGACAGGGCGTCCTCACCGCCGCGCTGGCTTCCCGAGACATTCAGGTAACGGCAATCGAGTTTGATCGCGACCTGATCCCCGCGCTGGAGCATAGGTTCGGAGACTCCGAAAACGTCACGATCATTAACTTGGACTTCCTCAAGTGGCGCCCCTCATTCGACCGGTTCGTCCTTGTCGGCAATCTTCCATACAATCTGACCACACCGGTTATGGAGTGGTGCGTGACATGGCATGGGTCGATTTCACGGGCCGTTTTCATGGTGCAGCGCGAGCTTGCCGAACGTCTTGCCGCCGCGCCAGACTCCCGGGCATGGTCACCGATTTCGATATTCACACAACTGTGTTTCCAGGTCGAATTGGCTTTCGACGTCCCGCCGACGGCGTTTGAACCACCGCCTGCGGTAGTTTCATCGGTGATTTCTCTACAGCCGACAACCGGTACGCGGGTCGATGATATGCCTGCGCTCCAGAGAGTCGTCCGGTCGGGGTTTGCCCAGCGACGCAAACTGATGACCAATAATCTGACGAAAGAGCTGCACATGGCCGCGGACGGCGCCCGGGATGCGTTGGCAAACTGCGGATTGGGGATCGACGTACGGGCGGAGCAGGTTACGATCGAACAGTTTTTGAAGTTGACGGCGTATCTCAGGGCGCGTAAGATCGTATAACAGGTTATACGCGACAATTAGTTGCGACAACTATTCGATAGGAACTCACGTGGCAACGTTGACAGTCCGGGTGGACCCGGTTGCGGTCCTTAGGAAGATTCGCGGGTTGAAAGACCCTGATCCCGCGCAGGTGGTGGTGCTGTCCGAGTTGGCCGGGGCAGATGGGATCGCCATGCAGCTACGGCGCGATCGCAAGTATCTGCGCGAACGCGACATGTATATCCTCAAAGAACTCATCCGCACGCGGATGGCTCTGGAGCTGCCCCCGGTTGATACGCTGCTGGAAAAGGCGCTTGAAGTGCGGCCCGCCATGGTTACGTTTGTATCTGATCACGCCGATAGCGACACTCCCGTATCCGGGGTGGACTTCTCCGCGGCGCCGGTCGATTTGGGCGAAATCACCGCCCGGTTCCGGGGCGCCGGGATTAGCACCTGCTTTCTCATCGAACCCGAACCCGACAGTGTCAAAGGAGCTTCCAAGGCCGGGGCGGCCGCCGTGCTGATCAACTGCCGGGAGTATTCTGATTCACGCACGATCGATCAGGCGCAGGAAGCGCTGGATAGAATCGACCGGGCCGCGCAATCCGCGGTCAAGGCGGGCCTTTCCGTCCGCGCCGGCGGCGGCCTCAGTTACAAGAACATCGAGTCACTGCTCGAACTGGGCAATATCGGAGAATATGTCGTGGGGCACGCGATCGCCTCGCGCGCCCTCTTGGTTGGATATACCCAGGCGGTTACCGACCTGCTGGAGATCATTCGTGCGGGTGGTTCCGCCCAGCACTAGGCTCGCGAATGAACGCTCCCGCCGAGACCGACTTGAATATTGTCCTAACTGTCGGCATCCTGCCGTCCCCGGTTCGTATCGACCGGTATCTGGCGGAGTCGGACTCGATATCGCTGTCACGTACCGCGATTCAGAAACTCATCAAACAACAACTGGTGCTCGTGGACGGACGGGCCGTCGTGGCCCGATTCCAGGTTGCCGGCGGGGAGCGCATCGAGATCTCCGTGCCCGCCCCATCACCGTCTGAACTGGCGGCCGAAGCGATACCGCTGGACATCGTGTATGAGGATGAGTACCTGGCGGTTGTCAACAAACCGGCAGGGCTTGTCACCCACCCGGCCGTCGGAAACCAAACCGGCACTCTCGTCAACGCCTTGGTCCATCGTTATAGAAGACTGTCCGGTGCCGCCGGGTCGGACAGACCGGGAATAGTCCACCGGCTGGACAAAAACACGTCCGGACTGCTGGTGGTGGCGAGGCGAGATGACGTGTACGCCGCCCTGCAGCGGGCGATTCAAACGCGCGCGCTTCAACGCCGCTATCTGGCCCTCGTCTTTGGGCACTTTCGCGACGAATCTGGGGTGTTCGATTTGCCTATCGGTCGGTCGACCCGGGACCGCACCAAAATGGCAGTCAACGAACAGACCGGGCGGTCAGCCCAGACGAGATATGATGTAATCGACCGGTATCGCTCGTACGATCTGCTTCGGCTGACCCTCATGACCGGGCGGACGCATCAGATTCGCGTGCATTGTGCCCATTTCGGGCACCCGGTGTTCGGCGATCCGGAATATGGCGGGCGGACGAGACAGCTGGCCGGCATGTTTGCACCCGAGCGTCCGCTGGCGGTTGAACTCCTCGGGCTGATTAGCCGCCAGGCGTTACACGCTGCCGAATTGGCGTTCGATCATCCCATAACCGGCCAGCCTTTAGAATTATCCGCCCCGCTGCCGGCGGATTTCCAGGCCGTCTGTGATCTGCTTGACCGCAAGGGGCGATGAACCGTATCTTTCCGGCAGCGGTTAGTCCGGGAACTGCCTGATTCGATCGATTACGATAACCCCCAGCGTTGGGAGATCAACTATGCCCGAAGGAACGTTTGCCACTGCGATTACCTGCATGGACGGCCGCGTTATCGAGCCCGTTCAGTTGTGGGCAAAAGAGCATTTCGGCGTCGATTTCGTCGATTTCATCACAGAGCCGGGCGTTGACCTGATGCTGACCGAAAAGCTGATCTGGCAGGACGACAAGATCAAAGGTCGCCTGAAGACATCGATTGATCGGCACGGCTCCCGGCAGGCAGTGATTGTGGGGCACTACGACTGCCCCAGCAATGCAGTCAGCGACGACAGCCACCGCTCGATGATTCGCAAGTCGGTGGAGACTATTCTATCCTGGAAACTCGGCATCCGGGTAGTCGGACTCTGGATAAACGAAAGCTGGCAGCCCGAAGTCGTTGTTGACGTGCCGGCCGCCGATTAGCCGCCGCCGCCGCGTTCTGTCGAAAGCAGAGCCGCGCGGTTGTTGACTTCACGCTTGTGACCCGATACATTCGGGTCATGTCGTCACATTCATCCGGTAAAAAACTGAGCTACGCCCAGGCGGGCGTCGACATCAAGGCGGGCGAGCAGGCCGTGCGCCGCATCAAGGAACTGGCCCGCGCCACGTTTAATTCGTCGGTCCTGTCGCAGATTGGCTCTTTCGGGGGCTTTTTCCGCCCCCAGTTGTCAGGCTTCAATTCTCCGGTGCTGATTTCGTCGGCCGACGGTGTCGGCACCAAGCTGAAACTTGCTTTTATGACGGGCCGCCATACGACCGTGGGCGAAGACCTCGTTAATCACTGCGTCAACGACATTCTCGTTCACGGCGCCCGGGCCTTGTTCTTCCTGGATTATATCGCCACCGGCAAACTCCATCCCGACATTATAGCGGATATCGTCCAGGGGCTCGCACGTGGCTGCGCCAATGCCGGGATGGCCCTGCTGGGCGGAGAGACCGCCGAGATGCCGGACTTCTACGCCACGGGGGAGTATGATTTGGCCGGATTCATCGTCGGTCTGGTCGATGAACATCGCGTGATCAACGGCTCGACCATACACGAGGGGGATGTCTGCATCGGCCTGCCCTCGAACGGATTGCACACCAACGGCTATACCCTGGCCCGCAAGGTTGCCTTTGAGATCGCCGCCTTGAAAGTCGGTCAAATGGTCGATGCGCTCGGCACGACCGTCGATGATGCACTTATGGCCGTACACCGGTGTTACGCGCCGATTATTCACCCGCTGCTCGATGAGTTCGACATTCACGGCATGGCCCACATAACCGGCGGCGGACTGCCCGGCAACCTGAACAGAATACTGCCCGCATCGCTCGATGCTGAAATCACGAAGGGAACCTGGCCGGTCCTTCCGATCTTTCAGTGGTTACAGGAGGCGGGTGATGTCGACCCCGACGATATGTATCATGCCTTCAACATGGGGATCGGCTACGTGCTCGTGGTAGACGAAAACGATGCCGACAAAGTGTGTGCGCGACTGAAGGAAAGAGGAGAGTCGTCTTACCGGATCGGCCGTGTCGTTCCCGGCAGTTCGGTGGTGAGACTGAAAGACTAACATGACGGTACTTCTGTGCGTGATGGATGGCTTCGGTCTGCGTGAGAGCGCTCCGGACAACGCCATCGCCGCCGCCAACAAACCGAACTTCAACAGGCTGATCGCCGAGTGGCCGTTTACGAAGATTGACGGTTCCGGCCGGGCAGTCGGGCTGCCCCACGGTCAGATGGGAAACAGCGAAGTTGGTCACCTCAATCTTGGGGCCGGCCGGGTTGTGTATCAGGATATCACGAGAATAGACAAGGCCATTGAGGATGGTGACTTTTTCACCAACCCGGCCCTTGCCGGCGGCATGGAGATGGCCGCCCGCACCGGTGCGGCGGTGCACCTGTATGGCCTGGTGTCCGACGGCAAAGTTCATTCCTCGCTCGATCATCTGTATGCGCTCGCCGAACTGGCGAAGCAGAAAAACGTTTCCAGACTGTTTCTACACGCGCTGATGGACGGCCGGGATACGTCGCCCACTTCCGGCGCCGGCTATATGCGGCAGGTGCTTTCCCGATTCAATGAAGTCGGTATCGGGAAGGTCGCCACAGTCGGCGGACGGTATTACGGAATGGACCGCGATCGGCGGTGGGAGCGTACTGAAAAGCACTTTCATACGATTGTGGGCGGGCAGGGGGAAGTGTGGAATGATCCGGTGGCGGCCATCGAGGCGTCGTACGAGAACGATGTGACCGACGAGTTCATTGTGCCGGTCGTCATCGACAACGGCGATCGCGGACTCGTGCGCGACGGCGACGTGTTCATCATGTTCAATTTCCGCGCCGATCGCATGCGCCAGATGGCGTACATTCTTGCCCGGCATCATATCGACGGTTACACGCCTCCGACCACACCTTCCGTCGGTATTGCCACGATGACCAACTACGACGTCAAATTGACCGGGGTCGAGGTGGCGTTCGACAAGGTCAAACTGACCAACATCCTTGGAGAGGTGATCGCCCGCGCCGGAATCCGGCAGTTGCGCACCGCCGAAACAGAGAAATACGCGCACGTTACGTTCTTCTTCAACGGCGGATTCGAGAAGCAATTCGAGGGCGAGGACCGGTATCTGGTACCGTCGCCGAAAGTCGCGACCTACGACCTCAAACCCGAAATGTCGTCGGTCGAGGTCACCGATAACACGGTCGAACAGATTCGTTCCGGCAAGTACGGTTTCGTAGTGCTGAACTACGCCAACTGCGACATGGTCGGCCACACGGGTGATTTTGGCGCGGCGAAAGCCGCATGCGAGGCGGTCGATAGGGGATTGGGTCGGCTGCTCGATGCCGTGAAAGATCAGGGCGGCGTCGCAATCGTTACCGCCGATCACGGCAATGCGGAACTGATGATTGACCCGGACAACGGCGGTCCGTGGACGGCTCATACGACTAATCTGGTTCCGTGTGTCGTCTACGACCCGGCCCGCCGGCTTGGCCGGTTTTCGCTTCGCGACGGCGGAATTCTCGCCGATATCGCTCCCACGGTGCTCGACATCTTGAACCTCCCCATCCCTGACGAAATGACCGGAAAGTCGCTGATCAGGCGGGGTTAGGCATCTGGTGGGCATCGTCAAAACGATCGGTCGGTTCTTCCTGCCAGCCGACGTTGCCGTGCGCATGCGCCGGCTGGAACTGATCGTATGGGCTTTCCTGCTCTCACTGTCGTTTTATCCTGGGTGGTTCGGGTTTCTGGCCTGGATCTCGCTGGTCCGACCGATTATTCTTATCGCCCGCCTCGAGGGGAGAGCCGTCATTACGTCGGCATACTTCTTCAGCTTCTTCTTTAATCTCTTTTCGCTGTATTGGGTAGGGCTTGTCACGCCGCCGGGCATGCTGGCGGCAGTCGTAATTGTCGCCTTCTACTATACGGCGGTGCTCGCGCTCTTCAACCGTCTGTACCGAATGCGCCCGCTCGTCGGATTCGTCGCCCTGCCGTTTTTGTGGACCGGAATCGAATACTTCCGCACTCTGAGCGAATTTGCGTTTCCGTGGTCCGACCTCGGCTACACGCAGGCGTATTTCCTCGTTATTCTGCAGGTTGTATCAATCATTTCAGTACATGGTCTCACGCTTTTGATCGTGGCTGTCAATGTTCTGCTCGCCCAGGCGTTTCGACGCGACTTGTCTGCCGAGCGACGACTGACATCCGTATTTGCGTCGCTGGCGACTGTCGCCCTGCTTGCGGCGTACGGATGGGTGGTGATGCCCGCCATTCCGGTGCCGGGGAAATATCCGGTGGCGCTTCTGCAGGGCTCGGTGCCGCTTGACGTCAAATGGGCGAGGGACCTGCGCGAGCAGAATTACATCATTTATGATTCCCTGGCCCGATCCGTCAAAGACTCAGCGGTGAATCTCTTCATCTGGCCGGAGACGTCTGCCCCCTGCTACGTGACGCATGAACCATATTGCCGCGCGCGTCTCGGCGATATCGCCCGCCGTTCGGGCGCACCGCACCTGGTCGGGGCGCTCGGTGCGAGGGTGGTCGGCAGCGAACAGCGCCATTTCAACTCCGCGTTCCAGTTTGATACCACCGGGCTGGTGGTTCGTCAGTACGACAAAGTGAAACTGGTCCCGTTCTCCGAGCAGTCACCGTACCAGGACTACCTGCCGTTTCTTCGAGAAAAGGTGCTCTCCGAGTATTTGACGTTTATCAAGACATACGAGGTGCAGTGGTGGTCGGACTTCTATCCCGGCGACTCAGCCGGGTTGTTTACGGTGTCCAATGTCAACTACGGAGTCCTCATATGCTTTGAGTGCGCCTTTCCTGAATATGCACGACGGATGGTGAACGGCGGAGCCCGGTTCCTGGTGGGAATTACGAACGATACGTGGTTCGGCGGATCGGTAGGTATCTATATGCACGCGCGCATTTTCATAACCAGGGCGGTGGAGAACCGCATATGGATGGCGCGCGCGGCGAACAGCGGCCTTACGTTTGTCGTAGACGATTACGGTCGCGTTCGCTCAGAACTCCCCCGGGAAGCGGTGGCGGCCCTGAGCGCATCGCTGAACTTATCGACCGGTTCGTCCGTCTTTACGAGGTACGGTGACATTGCGGGCCGGGCGTCATTCTTGATGCTGGTATCAATTCTCGGTATATTGGCGGCACAATGGATTGGACGAAAAATCATCGGCCGCGGCTGACGCGCCGAATTGTAGCGGCGGCACTGGCGGTTCTTGCCGTAACGGCCCATGCAGCCGACTGGCAGACGTACACATCGTTTACCGATGTGCGCAGGATGCGCCTGATTGACGATACGCTGTTTGTCGCCACTTCGGGCGGCATCCTGGCTATAACTGACCGGGACGAGCAGGGACAGACCTATGTGAACATCGACGGACTCGGGACCAACGATGTAACGGACATTGTCGTCGATGCAACGGACCAGAAGTGGGTGACCGGCAGGGGACGGCTGGTGCGGTTCGACGGTCCGAATCCCCGGCAATTCCCAACCGGGCCGATCTACGGTGACCTTCGTCTCTTGACGGTCGAAGACGACGGCAGCAATCTCTGGATCGGCAGTGACAGTGGATTGATATTGTTCTCGAAGGAAAACGACGGCGGGCAGTACCAGAATCGTTTTCGCATTACATCGGTCAACCAGTTTCCGGCGGTATACGATATCGCGCTCGACGGTGACTCTATCTGGCTCGCGACAGCTGCGGGCGTTGCCGTTGCCAATCGCTCCAACCCGTCGCAGTTGGTTTCCCCGGCCAACTGGACCGTCTACAACACCGTCACGCATCCGGCGCTCGGCAATAACCGCATCAACCGAGTCGCAATATTCGAGAACCAGTTGTACGTCGGAGGACTCGGCGGCCTGTTCGTGATGGATACATCGGGCGGGTCCGTTGTGTTTGGGCCCATTCCGGTCATTGGCGCCGTCGAGGTGACCGATTTGATCGAGAACAACGACAGTCTGTTCGTTTATTCGTCGCGCGGCCTTGTGGTCGTTGACGATGGAGGTGTGACGTTGCTTCCAGGGTCGTTCACGAGCCGTCCGCGAACGGGATTCAATACCGGTGATTTTCGGTGGGTGGCGCTGGATGCCGGTGGCCTGTATCACAATGCCGGTGGCGCATATACCGCCTACCAGTATGTCGGAATGCCGGAAAACGTGGTAGCTGATGTCACGGTCACCCCTGATGGAGTAGTGGCGGCCCTGTTTGACCGGAAAGCCATGGCCCGGTTGCTCAATGATGAATGGGCTCCAACCACCTTCAACGTGGGCCTCCGAACGACGAAAATCCGGGCCGATTTGGCGGGAGGGATATGGGCCGGCACGTTTGGCGAGGGCGTGTATCGTGTCGTCGGCGATACCGCGATCCGATACGACCAAACCAACACGCCGCTGCATATCGACGGCAACGGCGATGTGGTTCTGTCGGGAGTCGCCGTCAGCGATCGACATATATTCCTGTCGGCGCTCAATCCCGTTGCCGGTTATCCGGTCGTGTATTGCCGTTTGGACAGCCTCGACACACGGTCGGCTTGGGATTCAATCGGTCAGGCACAAGGGCTGACCGACAACACCATCATCTCGCTGGCTTATCAAAACGGTGAATTGGCGATCGGTACGGACAACAACGGCGTCTTCGTGTGCCGTCCGTTCGTATCGGGTGTGAACTGCGAGCACTTCACCGAAGATGACAACCGGCTGGCGTCCGATGTGGTTCGAATCGTGCGCTATGCGCCCGACGGTGCGCTCTGGGTGGGGACGAATTTCGGCCTCTCCCGATTCAATATCGAACTCGGTCTCGAATTGTTCGAGACCATCCCGCTCCCATCGGGAATTGGTCCCGACATCACGTCGCTGGCCATCGATGGTCGCGGTAACGCGTGGATCGGCGCTCGCAACGGTTTGGCGCTGTACGACGTCACTGACCGTTCGTTCACGGTCTTCACGTCATCAAATTCGGGGCTGGTGGACAACGAGATCAGGGGTATGTCTATCGACCCCGTCACCGGTGACTTGTACATTGCGACGAACTTCGGACTCTCCCGGTATCCGTCGATCTTCGGACCGCCCACCGAAAACATCGACGAGGTCATCGCATTTCCAAACCCGTTTGTTATTGCCTCCTCCGACGACCTCCTTCGTTTTAACTTCAACCGCCCCGGAGACGTGCGCATCTATACGGTCGCCGGCGATCTCGTGCGCACCGTTCGCGTCAATGAGGGATGGGACGGGCGCAACGACGGCGGTGTTGATGTCGCGTCGGGCGTTTACTTGTACATCATCGCCGACGACGAGGGCAACGTGGGACGGGGCAAGGTCCTTTTGGTCCGCCAATGAATGTCTTCCGACTTGCTGTAGAAGAGCTGTCCGCGGACAGTATCGCGCAATTGACCGCCGCATCCCTGTTCAGCTCGCCGGATTTCGCCGACGTGTGGCGGGCGATGGGTGGGCGGCCCATCTGCTGGATCGTTGAAGCGGGTGGCGACTGTGTTGCGATGTTGACCGCCGTCGAATTCGGCAGTTCGCCCCTGACGCGGCTGCAGTGCATGCCCGACGGACTGCCGGGCAGGATCGTCATGTCCGCTCAGGTTGCCGGCAATCACTCGCTTATCGCCCAGACGCTATTCGACACGCTCAGGTCATCCGGATATACCAGAATATTCATCACCGATTACGACACCCACGTCACTGTGCCCGAGGGATTCGAGACACAGGTTCGTGAGACGACCGTGGTCGACATCGGCGCACCCGGCTGGGCGCCGCCCGACAGCAAACTCCGATCGGAGATTCGCAAAGCGGCCCGCGAGGGGGTCCAGCCTCAGCCGTTCGTGATGTCGCGTGACCTTGACTCGTTTATTTCGCTGACCCGCGCCACGGAGCAGCGGCACGATTCGCCGGCGCGTTACTCCGACGATTTCTACGCTCGCCTGGCTTCGCTTGCCGGGCGCGACGAGCGCGTGCTGTGGACCGTGGTCCGGGATAACGACCGCCTCGCCGCGTCGCACATCTATTTTCGCGACGGCTCCAGCGCGCTGTACTGGCAATCATGCCTGGACAAGGAGCTCTCTTCGATGAAGCCTAACCAGGCATTGATGTCCGACGCCATTGCGAAGCTGCGATCGTGCGGCGTGGTACGGCTGAATCTCGGCCAGTCACCCTCCGAGGCGGAAGGCCTCGAATCGTTCAAGCGCAAATGGGGGGGCATAACGTACCGCTACCCGTGCTATGTCTACAAGTCGCTGTTGGGGAGACTGCGATGAGCGATGCCCGTCTGCATATCATGGTGCTCGCGGACAGCCGGTCGTTCCATACCGAGCGGTATGTGGCGGAACTCCGACGTCAGGGCTGCCGCGTGTTTGTCGCTTCGCTTGAGCCCGGTGCCATGCATCACTATACCCTGAAATCCCGGGGGCCGGTGCGTCAACTGCATTACGTGATGGCGGCCACTGAGCTTCGCGCGCTCATGGAACGAGTCAGGCCCGATATTGTCAATCCGCACTTTGCCTCCGGCTACGGGTTTCTGGCCGCGATCGGCAATGTGCGTCGATGGGCCCCGGTCATCACCAATCTCTGGGGATCTGATGTCCTGCTTGTCCCGCAAAAATCCGTGTTCCATCGCCGAAAGACTGCCTTTGCGCTCGCGAAAAGTGACCTCGTCGCAGGTGATTCGCAATACCTGCTCGATGCGGCCGCACGACTGGCTGCGCTGCCCGCCACTCGGCTGATCCCCTGGGGCATTGAATCCGGATTTCTGGAATGGCACAAACCGACGTACGATCTGAGTAGACCTCTTCGTATCATCGTGCCCCGCCCTCACGAGAAGGTATACAATAATTTGTTTCTCGTGCGGGCGCTCGCCCCGCTCGCTGCCGAGGGCCTCATTGAAATGACATTCCCGGCGGCCGGTTCACTCTCCGGACACTTCCGTCTCCACGCCCGTTCCATGATCGGCGATCGCCTGAAAATCTACGAACGCATGCCGCGCGATCAGTTTATGCGTTTTATGGCCGGGCACGACGTCTATCTCTCCAGCGCCCTGTCGGATTCATCCCCCGCCTCGATGATCGAAGCCATGGGTCTCGGTCTGCTGCCGATTGCCGCCGACATCCCCGGCGTACGCGAGTGGCTGTCAAACGAGAACGGATACCTCTACGAGCTCTATAACGAAAAGGCCCTTCGCAATATTGTCGACTGGTTCATTCGCGACAACGACCCCAAAACCGCCTGGCGATCTGCCAACTTCGAACGCGTCAAACGCGAGGCGGTGTTCGAAAACAATGTGGCCGAGATGATCCGGATCATGAACGATCTGGTAACCCGGAGGCGGAGATGAGCCGGCGGGTCATGGTGGTATGCTATTACTTCCCGCCGCTCGGTCTTGGCGGAGTGGGCCGACCGCTGAATCTCTATAAGTATCTGCCGGGGCATGGCTGGGACTGTGACATCTTAACCGTCAGATCCGTTGCGTACCGCGCCTACGAGCCTGAACTGCTCCACGGCGTGCGAACCGACGGCATCTTTCGCTCCGGTTCCTATGATCCTCAACGCATGCTCTGCCTTTTGGGCATTCGTACGCTCAAACACTCGACTATAAGGCGGGGACGGCCGGTTTCGGACAGGTTCTTTCCCGACTCTAAAGTGGGCTGGGTGCGTCCCGCCGTACGACTGGGCACGCGCCTCATGCGGCGACGGAAATACAACGCAATCATCTCAACATCGCCGCCCATATCGTCTCATCTGGTTGCCATGGAGCTCGCGAAACAGCACAGCCTCCCATGGATCGCCGATTTCCGTGATTTCTGGACGATGTACAAAATCGACGAAAGCTACGCCGATGCGCGCAACAAGGGCAGGGCTCACGAGCTTAAAGAGAGTATAGTCCGGACCTGTTCTCGGATCACTGCCGTCAATCCTGCGATTACTGATTATCTCGGGCAGGGAGAGGTCATCACCAACGGCTTCGATATCGACCGAGCTGAGCAGTGGAAACCACCGGCCGACAGTACATCGTTTGTCATCGGCATTCCCGGCACGTTCAACGAAGAGCGGGTGGTCGAACCGCTGCTCGCGGTTGTTGAAGCCGTGAAGCAGCGTCGCCCCGATTTGTACGATCGTATTCGATTTGTGCAGGTCGGCCTGGTCGAACCGCAGTGGTTGGGGGCGATGTTTGAATCGCACGGCCTTCGCACCCGAGTAGAGATCCACGGCCTGCAGAAGCGCGACCGCACCATTGAGATATTCTCGCAGTGCCACCTCTTCTATCTGGGTTTGACCGCCGAGCGGGAACAGGGTATCCTTCCGCAGCGCATGTTTGATATGGCGGCCTCAGGACGGCCGGTGCTGGCCTCGGCCTCTGCCGACAGCGAGATCTGCCGGTTCATTCGTCTGACCGGCGCCGGGTTCTGTTTCACGGAGCGCGATCGTGATCGTGCAGCCGGCTATCTCACAGACACCATCGAGCGCGCAATCCGCGGAGAACTGGCAATCACACGACTTCCTGACTATGCCTTGCCGTATTCTTCGGACGCCATGGCCTGCTCGTTCGCGAAACTACTGGATGCGCTCACATGAGTTCCGATCGCCCCGAAATATCCGCCGTCATCATTTCGTACAACGGGATGACATTCCTTCCCGACTGTCTTCGCACGCTGTCTGAGGAACTTCGCGGGCTGACCCATGAAATCATTGTCGTGGACAATGGCTCCCGCGACGGATCGCCGGAATTCGTCGAGCGGACCTACCCCCGGGTGACGCTCATCCGCAATGCGTCGAACCTCGGATTTGCCCGGGCCGTAAATCAGGGCTTCGAGCGCGGAAAAGGTGAGTACTACTATATTCTCAATCAGGATCTTCGTTTTGGTCACGGCGCTACCGCAAGGCTGCTCGAACGGATCAGACAGGACGATACAATCGGTATGATCGGCCCGAAGTTCATATACTTCGGCGGCGGTACGCAGCGCTCCGTACGATCGTTTCCCACCTACCGTCATGTGCTCTACCGGGCGCTGTTTCTCGACCGAGTTTTCCCGGATCATCCCACATTCGGTTCGTGGCGCATGGGATTCTTCGACCACGAGACGGAGGCGTTTGTCGATCAACCCATGGGAGCGGTTATGCTCATACCCAGACGCGTCGTCGACGATATCGGCATGATGGACGAACGCTTCCCGATATTGTTCAACGATGTGGACTTTTGCCGGCGACTCGCCGACGCGGGTTACAAGCGGTTGTATTATCCTGACGCGGTGGTGGAGCACTATGTCGGAGCGTCTACATCGACCATGCCGGTACGGATCCGGATCATTTCGCACACGTCGATGTATCGCTATATGCGAAAGTACGCGCGGCCGATCGAACTGCCGCTGTTGTGGCTCTGCGGCGCGCTGCTGATGATCTCCATTCCCATATCGATTGCGGTTAACCAGACGCGTCGCAAGCTCACTGCAGCAATATCATCTTTTTCACGGCGCTGAACGGCCCTGCGTCGAGCCGATAAAAATAAACCCCGCTCGCCAGACGGCTGTCGGCCTGCCAGACCGTTTCGTGGGTCCCCGCTGCGAAATCCGCTTCGACAAGCGTCTGTACCTCCTGCCCGAGCAGGTTGAACACTCGCAGGGTGACATGCGCTCTCTCAGGGAGTGAAAAGCCGATCCTGGTCGAGGGGTTGAATGGATTCGGATAGTTCTGTTGCAGATGAAAGACGTTCGGCACCGTCACGTTCTCGTCGTCACCGACATCGGTGACAATCGATGGTGCGAGTTCGGAAACGGATACGGTGTGGCCCGGCTTCACGACTCCTGCGGTGAATACCGCATTACCGGGCAGGCCCTCGAAATCGGCTCGACCATCGGCGCCGGTAACAGTCTGCCGCACGATCCCGCCGACATGGTCCACAATCGTTATCAATGCGTTATCCACCGCAGCGCCGCTGGCCGTAACGCGCACGGTCAAATGCTCGTCGGTCCGTTCGCAGGCGACAATCAGGTCCGTCGGTATCGCGGTGTAGACACGCAGCGCGGGGTCGCCGAAATAATTCTGCCCGAGCACGAGATCGCGGTAGTAGGGGAGAGCCTGCTTCGAGGCGTACATAGCCTCGACAGCCGGTCGGTCGGGCCGGGCGAACAGCGAATCGAAAAACGCCTTCTGCAGCAGGTGGCTTGAGCCGACCCAGCCCCAGCGGCTGTACGCTACCATGCCGACCGCGCCATCAGCCGCGCCGATCAAATGCTGCACCATCGACCGCCCCCCTGCAAAAGGCGCCTGGTCCTCGTCGAATCCACCGTTGTCGCAGGCCAGTGAATACCAGAACCCCGGCCTTCCGGTTTCCAGGGTCGAATCGAAACACCCGTGTCCGCCCGATTGCCCGGCGGTGAGCATGTATACCTTCGGCCAGTTGTTGTACCCCGCCGAGCGAAGCACATACCCGTCGGCGCGTCCGTGTGCGATGACGTTCACTATTCCGTAGCCGTCGGCCATCGCCGACGGCAACTGGGCGCCGTCGAGATTCTGCGGCGACAGGTCCGCGCCGCTTGATTGCTCGATGGCCAGCGTGGTGTCGATACCGAAAGTCGAGGGATACGCCCGTGCAATGTACTCATGCTGTCCAGCGGTTTCATAATCACGCATCTCATCGGAGCTGTAGAAGAAGGATCGCGTGAGCCAGGAACGATCGCTGCCGCCCGCATTGGTTTCATAGGCTATCAGGTTGTCGATATAACGCTCGAATTCGAGGCTGTCGCTGCACGGAAGCCGCCCCACCAGCAACTCCGGCACGAGGTCAGCCTCGTCATGCGTGCGTTCCCCCCAGACGCCGTCGTTATCGACATCCCACTGACCGGTCACGTCGGCGAAGTACAAGTCGCAAATCTGCAGCACATCAAGCTCGACCGGAGCGTAAGCGTTGTAGTAGTACGCATAGCGCACCGGCAGCAGGGATTCGTCGCCCGCCAAAAGCACATACAGCCCGCCGCCGCTATGATAATCCTTCAGGTACTCTCGAAGTTGTTCGGCGGCGTCACGACCGGAGTAGCCGGCGAGTATGGTCTCGATCGATACAAGTTCCGCCTGATACCCGCACGCGCGACGGTATTCCGCGAGTCGGCTCAGCACCGGCAAAAAACCCTGCGCGCCGACAATCAGATACTTCGGACCAAACTCGGCGGCCGCTGCCCGGTCCGGACGGTCGTACGTACACTCGGTAGGGAGGCTGCCTTGACTTATCATATCGGCACGGCCGATACTCCGACCGCCAACCGACAATTCTATCTGCTCCGCCACGGCAACTACTCCGTTGCCTGCCACGATTGCAGGGTAAAACACCAACTCGAGATAGCGCTGGCCGGCCCTAGTGTAGACGCCAAGGACATCGACATGCTTTGTGCCGGGAAAGCCAGAAGCCGTTGCTCCGAGAATCGACTCGATTCGTTCGGGCGATTCCGACGTGGGAAGATCGGTTGGAGCAATTGCGCTGACCTGACCGACCTCTGTCTTCGCGAGCACCTGGAAGGCAAAATCGGCGGCGTGTTCGCCCGGCTCAAGGCTGATTGACGTGCGCAAAACCGGGAGGGTAAAACCTCCCACCTTTATGCTTTCCATGCCGGGATAAGAGATCATTCGGTTGCCCGGATCTACTACCGCTTCCAAAGGCGAGAACTCGATTGTCGCTCGCTTGTCGTCCGCCAGCGCGAGAGTATTCGTCATCGCCATGATTATCTGCAGAAAAACCACTAGCCTCTTCATGTTCGCTCTTCCCTTGTTTCAGGCTGAAACCACCGTCCACTACGGCAAGCGGATTGCCGATAACGCCCTGCGGGCCGGACCCGGATCGTCTGCTAAGCCCTTGCAAAAGGGGGGATTGCCGTTATTACCCTCGCTTTGGTAGTCATTCTGCAGGTGGGGGCGCTGGGGTTATGGGGAGAAGCCGACAGACTGTTGGCGGTCCCACCACGTATCCGGAAGTTATCCACATTCTGCAGACGTCGCTGAGCCGTGGCCGGATATGACGCGATCGTTTTTGATCACCATTACACCTTGACTGCGAGCAGCTTAGATCAAAGAAAAACTGGCTTTTCGTCCGATTATTTCCTTGACTTGTGGTGGGAGAAAAGTGATAATAAGTGCGATTTTTGGGTAGACGTGGGATTTTGTGGAGGGACTCTTGACCGGTTTCTATGGACAATACACGACGACCATGGACGACAAGGGGCGATTCGCGCTCCCGGCCAAACTTCGTCATGTCACCGGTCCGGACAAATCTCTCCTGCTCGACGGAACCATCATTCTGAACCGCGGCCTCGAAGGGTGTCTCTCCATTTACCCCGAGCACGAGTGGGCGGCGATTCAGGAGCAGATGGCGACGCTGGATTTTACTAATCAGGATTACCGTTACTTCAGTCGGCGCTTTTACTCCGGGGTGTCACCGGTGGTGCCGGACAAAAACGGGCGGGTCCTGGTGCCGCAGCATCTCATCGCCGAGGCGGATCTCAAAAAAGAGCTTCTGATCCTCGGGGTGAATCGATGGATCGAGGTCTGGAATCCCGACCGCTACAACTACTACCTCCAGCAGTATCGCGGGACGTACGAAGAGGTGGCGGGACGGTTGTTCACCGGGAAGCATGACCAGCCCGGCGAATGACGTGTATCACGTGCCCGTGATGGCCGCGGAGGTCGTCAGGCACGTCGTCACGAACACGGACGGTACGTATCTTGATCTGACGGTCGGCGGCGGCGGACATCTGGCGGCGATGGCGGCGGCTGTAGGTCCCGGGGCGCGGCTTTATGGCGTGGATCGGGATCCCGACGCGGTCTCTCACGCCTCCCAATTACTACGAGTTTACACGCAGGTCCGGCAGATAGTCCGGGCCGAGTTCGGCGCCATAACGACGGTTGCAGGGGCATTCGATGACAGTCGATTCGACGGCATTCTACTCGATTTGGGCGTTTCCTCGCACCAGATCGATGATGCCGCTCGCGGATTCGCATTCGGACAGGACGGCCCGCTCGATATGCGGATGGATCGCCGCTCCGGGCCGAGCGCCTCGGATCTGATAAACAGCGCCGACGAAAAGCAGCTGACCGAAATCATCCGTGATTTCGGCGAAGAGAGACAGGCGGCCAGGCTGGCCAGAGCAATTGTCAGGGAACGACAGAAGGACATGATTCGCACTTCGACACAACTAACCGCGATTGTCGGCCGTGTCGTGACGGGACCACACCGCATCAAGTCGCTGGCGCGAGTCTTCCAGGCGTTCAGAATCGCCGTCAACCACGAGCTGGATGAACTTCGCTCTGTCCTTCCTGCCGCCTTCTCTCTGCTGGTACCCGGCGGCCGACTCGCCGTCATCTCCTACCATTCTCTCGAAGACCGCATCGTAAAGCGGTTTTATCAGTCTGAGGCGCGTCCTGCGGAGATTTACGGGCCCGGCCAGATCGTGCCCGAATATCCGCCTGCCCGTCTCCGCCTGGTCACTCGCAAGCCGGTGACCCCGTCGCCGGACGAAATTACTCGCAACCCCCGGGCACGCTCCGCCAAGCTGCGCGTGGCTGAAAAGGTGTGATGATGGCCAGATCGGTACGGAAGTTTTCGGAAACGCTCGATCTTCGCAGGCTCCCTGCCGTCCGTATCCGCTCGCATCGGTACTTCCCGATCGCGATGGTCGTGGCTGCGTTTCTGGTGCTTGCCTGCAGCCACATCTGGCAGCGTGTAAGGGTGCTGACGCTCGTGCATGAGACCGCCCTGCTTCGTGAACAGCACCGTCTCCTCGCGGATGCCGCGTCAAAAGTACATGATGACATCGCCTCCCTCTCGCTGGCCAGTCGAATCGAAACATACGCCGTCGACACACTGGGCATGATCCAGGTTCCGGTCGACCGGCTGTATACTTTGCAGTTCCGCGACGAAGAAGTGGAACCCGTAGACGAGCTGACGCGCGTTTTTTCCTCGATCAAGCGCGTGACCGATTACCTCCCGGTTATTACGGAGTCGCAGGCGACCGCCGGGGAGCTGCCGCAGTTCATGCTTGAGCCGGAAGAGCTGTACGGGGAAGGGGCTCAACAGTGAAGCGCACACGTTCCGAGCGTATCCGCCTCGGCGTCCTGCTCATTCTCATGGCAGTCTTCTTCACCGCAATCGCCACGCGCCTGACGCATCTGCAGGTCTTCCAGCATTCCCGCTACAGCCAGATTGTGGAACGTCAGTCCGGCGGCACAGTGGGAATCCCGGCGCCACGAGGCCTCATCTACGACCGCCGCGGGCAGGTCGTCGCCAAGAACGAAATCGCATCCTCTCTCTATGCCTACCCGACGTCGAATGCGCAGATCAACAAGGTCGGCGCGTATCTCGATAAACTGTATGGCTACAAAAAGGGTACGTCGGCAAAGAAATTTTCGCTGCGGCTGAGACGCTTCAGCTGGATTGACCGAATGCTGGACGACCGCCTCGCGGCCCGGATCGATGGCGAAGCCCCGGAAGGACTCTACCTCCGCGAGGAAAGCCGGCGGTCCTATCCCTTCGGCATCGTCGGGCGTCAAGTCCTCGGTTTCACCGATATCGACAACATCGGCCGATCCGGCCTCGAGCTCTCGTTCGAGCAGACGCTCGCCGGCGACAGCGGTATTGCGGACATTCGCCGCGACGGAACGGGTAACACCTATCGCGTTCACGAGGCCGCGCTGATCCAGCCCAAACCCGGCCAGTCACTGGTGCTGACCATGGATTGGCGGCTGCAGGACATAGTCGAAGACGAACTGCAAAACGCAGTCACCAGGTACAACGCACAGCGGGGAACCGCCGTCTTTCTCGACTGCAACACCGGTGATGTACTCGCTATGGCGCATGTTGATCCCGAAGAAACGTATCCGGATCGCCCGACAAAAGCGCGCGCGGTGACCGACTGGTTCGAGCCGGGATCGTCATTCAAGGCGTTTGTGGCGGCCGGTATGCTCGACGCCGAAATGGTCGATTTCTCGGATACGACCTACTGCGAGATGGGCAAGTGGAAACTCGGCCGACGGACTCTTCACGACGACAAGGAACTCGGCTGGCTGACCTTCCGCCAGATAATCGAACAATCCAGCAACATCGGCATAGGCAAACAAGCCTGCAAGCTTGGCGGTGAGGAGTTGATGGCGACCGCCCATCGCTTCGGCTTCGGTCAGAAGCTCCGCTGCGGTCTGCCGGGTGAAGAGGCGGGCCGGCTCGTGCCACCCAACCGCTGGTCCGAGTATACCATCTCCGCGCTCGCCATGGGACACTCAGTTGCCGTTACGACATTGCAGATGGCGACCGCGTTTGCCGCTGTCGCCAACGGCGGCAGCCTCTACCGACCGCGCACCGTGCTCGGCTATGTCGACGAGGATGGCGTGCTGATCAGCCGCAATACCCCGGAACTGATAGGACGAGCCATGCGCCGGGAGTCCGCCGATTCCCTTCACGCGTTCCTCCGTGGCGTCGTTGAAAACGGCACCGCCAAGCCGGTCAATTCACCCGTGATTGCGATCGCCGGCAAAACCGGCACCGGCGAAATGGTCAACGTGGAGACGGGCCGCATGGAAAAGAACAAGTTCGTCGCGAGTTTCGGCGGGTACTTTCCGGCCGACCGCCCGCTCATCGCCGGTATAGTCGTGCTGTTCCGTCCCCGTCCCGTCACCTATGGCGGACACACGTCGGGACCGACCTTCCGTCGCATCGCAGAACGGTACGCAGTCGTCAACCCGGACCTGTTTCTTGCCCCTGAGCATGTGCTCGTGGAAGCCGATCGGCGAGACGACCGCACGGTCGAAGTCCCCGACTTTTTGGGCAGAGACATGGTGCTGGTAAAACAAATGGCGGAAAAGAGAGGGCTCGTCGTGCGGGCCACGGCTGACGAAGGTGTGGTCACCTGGCAGTTCCCGCCCGCCGACCGCTTGCTCTTCCCGGGCGACGAGGTACTCGTGGAGGTTGTGTCAACCGGTCCGACCGATGAACGCGTGCCTGACCTGACCGGATTGAGCGTCCGCACCGTTTCGGCGTATCTGCATAAGATCGGACAGACGTTCCGTGTGACCGGGTCCGGACGCGTCGTCAAGCAGACGCCCGCGCCGGGTGAAACTTTGAATCGTGCGGAGATATGCTGGCTGACCTGCAAGCCGGGGTACGGGGAGAGTGCGCCATCACGCTCGAGCAACTGATAGAGGCGGTCGAGGGCGCCGTCCTGACGGGCGACGGCTCGATTGAAATTGAGAATATCGAATACGACTCACGGCTGGTGAAGCCGAACAGTCTGTTTTTCGCCGTCAAGGGGTATCGGGTCGACGGGTATGATTTTGTGAGACAGGCAAAAGAAAATGGCGCCGTTGCGGTGATGGGGGAACGCGAAGGGTGCGACGAGATCGGCATCCACGTGCGCGTTCCCGATATTCGCGCGGCCATGGCGAAGTGTGCGGCGGCATTTTACGAATACCCCGGGCACAAGATAAAATCCTGTGGTGTCACCGGAACCAACGGCAAAACGACGACTTGTTTCATGATCAAGTCCATTCTCGAAGCGCGCGCCAAGCGCACGGGGCTGATTACCTCGCTGGTCTACGACACCGGCAAGGACAAGTTCAAAGCGGAGCGTACGACGCCCGAGTCGCTCGACGTGCAGCGCTTGCTCTTCCTGATGAAGCGCAACTGGTGCGTCAATGCGGTGATCGAGGTTTCGTCGCATGCGCTGGTCCTGCACCGGGTCGATGAGATCAATTTCCGGGTCGCCGTCTACACCAATTTCACCCGCGATCATTTGGACTTCCACAAGACCATGGACGCGTACCTCGAGGCGAAAGCGCTGCTGCTGCACAAGCTCGAGGGACCGATGAGCTATGTGGTGATCAATCTCGACGTCCCGGAGTTTCGCCGTCTGCTGCCGGAAATCAAGTCGGCCCACATAAGCTACGCCGTTGAGGACACGTCTGCCGACGTCCGATGTGAGGCGTACGAGCTCAGGGCCGATGGCACGACCTTCGATCTGAAAACGCCGCTTGGAACTCGCACCATAGAACTGCATTTGCCGGGTCGATTCAATCTGACGAACGCCGTCGCGGCGGCCGCCGGTGGGCTTGCCAGCGGCGCTGATCTCGACAGCGTGGTCCGCGGCCTCGAGGCGGTGCGGCCCATCCCCGGACGGTTTAATCACGTCTCCGCCGGGCAGCCCTTCGCGGTGTATATCGACTATGCTCATACACCGGACGCCATTGAACGGCTCTGCAAGTCGGCCCGTGAGTTGTGCGACGGCCGTCTGCTGCTGCTTTTCGGGTGCGGCGGCGACCGCGATACGGGCAAGCGTCCCCTGATGGGAAAGGCGGCCATGGACTTCGCGGATTTCGCCGTCGTTACCTCGGATAATCCACGATCGGAGCGGCCGTCCGCGATTATCGATGCGATCCGGCCCGCTCTCGACGACGACCGTTCCGCCGTTGTAGAAGACAGAAGAGAAGCGATTTGTACGATACTGAAAATGGCCCGGTCCGGCGATGCTGTCCTGCTGGCCGGAAAAGGGGCCGAGACCTATCAGGAAGTTGCCGGCGTCCGACATCCCTTCGAAGATCGCCTGGTTGCGCTCGATGCGCTGGCATCGATGGGATTCACCGGATCCGAATCCGAGGAGTCGTGATCACCTTGCGCTTTGACACACTTGCTCTGGACCTTCGCGGTCGTCTCAACAGCGCTGAGTTCGCCGAGCGTACGTTCTCCGGTGTCTCTATCGACAGCCGGACGATCACGAACGGTCGGCTGTTCGTCGCGCTGCGCGGCGAGGTGCACGACGGCCATGCGTACATCGCGGGAGCGCTGGAACGCGGGGCGGCCGGAGTACTCGGCGAGCAGGATCATCCGGCGCTGCGGACGCTGCCCGCCCGCACGCCCGTCGTGACCGTCGAGGACCCGCACACCGCGCTGATCGAACTGGCGACACGGTATCGCCGTTCGCTCCAATGTCGACGGGTCGCGATCACCGGCTCAAACGGCAAAACAACCACCAAGGAGATGACGTACCGCCTGCTGCTCGCAGTCGAACCGTCCGTATATCGCACGCCCGGCAATCTCAACAACCTGTTCGGTCTCCCGTTGACGATCCTGGAGATGCCGGCGGGGACCAGGGTGGGCGTTTTTGAACTTGGTATCTCGGTCCCCGGTGAGATGTCTCGGCTCGCCCCGATTCTCGAGCCGGACATGATCGCCATCACCAATGTCGGACCGTCGCACCTGGAGTTTCTGGGTACGGTCGAAATGGTGGCGGCGGAGAAACTATCGCTCGCCGGCGCGTCAGCTCCCGACGCCCCGCTGATCGTCAACGCCGACAACGAGGTACTCATGAGTGCGGCACGGCGCGCGGACAGGCGACTGGTGACGTTTGGTATGGCCGCTGGTGCCGACTTTCGGCCGTCGTCCGTCGCCACCGGCGATGACGGTCTGACGCGCGTGGTTATCGACGATCACGAGTTCGTCTTGACGCTGTTCGGGCAGTACCAGGTTATGAATCTTCTTGCCTCGTACGCGATCGTTCGCGAATTGGGCTATTCGTTCGAGAATATTGATACGACCACCATCGAGCTGACGACCGCTCCCATGAGAGGTGAACGGATGAGCCTGCACGGAGTGACAATCATTGCAGACTGCTACAACGCGAATCCGGACTCGATGACCGGCGGCCTTCGCTCGCTGGCGGACCTGCCGCACGAGGGACGGCTGCTGGTGGTGTTGGGTGATATGCTTGAACTCGGTGAGCACAGCCGCGACTTCCACCGGCACATCGGGTCTCTCCTCGCCACGCTTGACATCGATCGCGCTTTTCTGGTGGGGCCGTTGTCCCAGTCGATGCTTGATGGCGCCCTGGAGGGAGGCGCCGACCGGTCGCGGCTGGCTCACTTCGATAACGCCGCCGCCTGTGCTGAAGCGCTCGCTGCGCAACTCACCCACGGCGATCTCGTCTACATCAAGGGCTCTCGCGGAGTCGGACTCGAAGTCGTCATTGAACGGTGGCGCTCCGGGGGAGGGAAGAACTGATGTTGTATCATTTGCTGGCCCCGCTTGCCGATCAAATCCCCGGCCTGAATCTGTTCCGGTATATCACGTTTCGCACAGCGGGCGCGACCCTCACGGCCATCATCATCTGCCTGATACTCGGACCATTCTTCGTAAACCTGCTCCGAAAGTACCAGGTGAAAGAGAAAATTCGCGCCGAGGGGCCGCAGTCGCACAAAGCGAAAGAAGGTACTCCGACCATGGGCGGGCTCATTATCCTCGCCGGAATAGTGATCCCGACGCTGCTGTGGGCGCCACTGACCAACTTCTATGTGCTCACGGTCCTGCTGGTGACCGTGTGGATGGGCATCCTCGGCTTTATGGACGACTACCTGAAAGCCATCGCCAAACAGCCCAAGGGACTGGTGGCGCGAAAGAAACTCGTGGGACAGGTCGTGCTCGGCCTGATTTTCGGCGTCGTTCTCACCTGGCTCGGTCCCGAAGGGCAGTACGACAACACCACGAATATTCCCCTTTTCAAGAATTACGTGCTGAATCTCGGCATTCTGTACATCCCATGGGTGATGCTCGTTATCGCCGGATCCTCGAACGCGGTCAACTTGACGGACGGTCTTGACGGGCTCGCGATCGGCCTGTGCGGACTGTGTTTCGCGGCGTTTGCCGGGTTTGTTTACGTTTCCGGTCGACTCGACTACTCCAGTTATCTGCAGATCGAGTATTTCGCGGGCAGCGGTGAACTCACGGTGTACTGCGGCGCCGCCATCGGCGCGGCGCTCGGCTTCTTGTGGTTCAACAGTCATCCGGCACAGGTCTTTATGGGTGACACCGGGTCGTTGTCGCTGGGTGCGGCGCTCGGCGCCATCGCCATCCTCATCAAGAAGGAACTGGTGCTGCTCATCGTGGGCGGCGTGTTCGTTGTCGAGGCCTTGTCGGTGATCCTGCAGGTGCTCTCATACCGCTACCGAGGCGGCAAACGGATTTTCAAGATGGCGCCCCTGCATCACCACTTTGAACTCAGCGGGTGGGCGGAACCGAAAGTAGTTATTCGCTTCTGGATAGTCGGCGCCCTGTGCGCCCTGTTAACCCTTGCAACGTTGAAAGTACGATGACCATCGAAGAACGCATACGAGGACGACGCATCGGCGTGATCGGCATGGCCCGCTCCGGCTTGGCGGCTGCAAAACTCGCCGTCCGGCACGGCGGTATTCCCTTCGTCTCGGACAGCGGCCGGGCCGAACTGCTGGCCGACCCCATCACCGAACTCCGCGCGGCCGGCGTTGCCTTCGAGTCGGGACAGCATTCCGATCGGGTGCTCGAGTCGGACTATGTCATCGTCTCGCCGGGGGTGCCGCTCACCGTGCCCATTATCGTTGAACTCCGCGAACGAGGCATCCCGATTTTCTCGGAACTCGAATTCGCCTCATGGGTGTGTCGCGCCCCGATCGTGGCGGTGACCGGTTCAAACGGCAAGACCACGACGACCACGCTTATCGGCGAAATCTTTGTCGCCGCCGGGTGGCCCGTCGAAGTCTGCGGCAACATCGGTAAGCCGTTTTCCGACGTTGCCGACCGTCTTCACGAGCGGGGCGCCGCCGTCGTTGAGACTTCGTCCTTCCAGCTCGAGACGATCGCTGACTTTCGCCCCCGCGTCGCTCTTTTGCTGAACATCCAGCCGGACCATCTCGACCGCCACCGCACCTTTGACGCATATCGGACGATCAAATACCGCGTCTGCGAGAATCAGCATCACGGCGACTTCTTTATCGTCAATCACGACGATCCCGAGATCGACACTGCGACTGTGACGACCGCGGCCACCATCGCGTCGTTCTCGATCGTGGCTCCCAATGGTGCGATGACTTTCGTTGAAAACAACCACCTGTTCGTACGCCGCGACGGTATCGTCGAAGACGTGATACATGTCGATGACATCCGTATCCGCGGACGTCACAACCTGCAGAATGCGTCGGCCGCTGTCGCCGCAACCGCCGTGGTGGGCGTGCCGGCTGCCGCGATGGCCGAGGCCCTGAGATCGTTTGCCGGTGTTGAACACCGTCTCGAACCCGCCGGAACCGTCGCCGGCATCGCCTTCATCAATGACAGCAAAGCGACCAACGTGGATTCGGTGGTGGTAGCCTTGCAGTCCATGACGACACCGGTGTACCTGATCGCGGGCGGTCGGGATAAGGGCGCGCCGTACACGCCGATCGTCGAGGCCGGACGCGGCAAAATCAAAGGTATTCTCGCTATCGGTGAAGCGCGTGACAAGATCTTCCACGACCTCGGACAGGCCTTCCCGACCCAGTTTGCGGCCACCCTCGAAGAGGCCGTGCTGAAAGCGTTTGAGCTCGCCCTTCCCGGCGAAACCGTGCTGCTGTCGCCGGGCTGCGCCAGCTTTGACATGTTTGAGAATTTTGAACACCGCGGCCGCGTCTTCAAAGCGGCGGTCGCCGGACTTCGTAACGGCAAGAAGAAAAATGAAACGCTCCACGGGTAAACGGCCGTTTGATGAACGCCTCCTCGCGGCATACGGCCTGCTGCTGCTCATCGGCCTGGTGATGGTCTACTCGACCTCCTCCATCATCGCAGCCGGCCGGTTTGGTTCGCAAATGTATTTCTTCAAACAGCAGTTCATCTGGGTGCTGTTGTCGGCGGCCGCGATCTTCCTCATTGCCCGGCTCGATCTCCCGAGGCTCGCCGTCTATTCCGCCCCGGCCCTGCTGGTCACGTTGCTGCTGCTGGCGCTGGTGTTCACCATGCCCGCCCGCAACGGCTCGCAGCGATGGCTGTTCCTTTTCGGATTCAGCCTGCAGCCGTCGGAGCTCTTTCGGTTTCTCATGATCGTATACTTCGCCTTCAGCTTGTCGAACCCGAAACGCAATATCACGCAGGTGAAGGATTTGCTCTATCCCTACCTGCCGATCATCGGGCTCGGACTGCTGCTTATTGCGATGGAGCCCGATTTGGGGATGGTCATCGTGATGACAATCAGCACGGTCGGCATCTTCTTCCTCGCCGGTGCGCGTATCAAGCACCTTGCCGTCGCCGTCTTGCCTGCCATCTGCCTGGCGTCGTTCATGGTATTCGTCATCGGCTACAAGAGGGCTCGCATCATAGATTACATGGCGTCGATTCAGGATCCGCTGCAGGGAAGCTACCAGGTCAAGCAGGCGGCGCTCACACTCGGCTCCGGCGGACTGCTCGGCGTCGGCCTCGGTAACGGAAGCCAAAAATTATTCTTTCTGCCGTACCCCCACACTGACTTCATATTCGCGGCCATCGGTGAAGAGCTGGGTATGATCGGTCTTTTGTGCATACTCGCGCTGTTCGCATACATTCTCTGGCGCGGATTTAAGATTGCGGCCGCACAGCCGGACAAGTTCGGCTATCTGCTGGCCGCGGGGATGTCCTGGTCGCTCTTCGTCAGCATCGCCATAAACATCGGTGTCGTGACCGCTATTCTGCCGGTGACCGGGCTGCCCCTGCCGTTCATTTCCTATGGCGGTTCGTCGCTGTTGATGTCAAGCGCCGCCGTCGGCGTGCTGCTGAACCTGTCTCGGAGGGTGGTGCAATGACCACGCCACGGAAAGCCACACTCCTGTTTGCGGGCGGCGGGACCGGCGGACACCTGTACCCGGCAATCGCAATCGCCGATCGTATCAGCGAACTGCTGCGCGGCCGTTACCCCGTGGACATTCACTTCGCGGGAACACGCCGAGGGATCGAGTACCGAATTCGCGAATCACTCGGGTATCCGTTGCACATCGTCAATATCCGTGGTCTTGTTCGCTCGCTCACCCTGAAAAATCTGCTGGTGCCGTTCGTGTTGATCGGCGCGATAATCACGGCCTGGCGCCTCATCAGCCGATTGCAACCGGATGTCGTCATCGGGACGGGCGGATATGTCGCCCTGCCCGTCGTTCGAGTTGCAGCCTTGCGCAGTATCCCGACCGTTATTCAGGAACAGAATTCGTTCCCCGGGATCACCACGAGAAAGCTGGCCCCGCACGCCACCCACGTCTTCCTCGGCTTCGGCGGGGCCGGCTCCCTCATAAAAGCGCGCGGCCGCGTGACCGTAAGTGGCAACCCCGTGCGAACCACCATCAACAGGGGCGACCGCATCGACGCGCTCCGTCACTTCGCACTCGACCCGACCAGGAAGACCATACTGATAATCGGCGGCTCGCAGGGCTCGCGGCCCGTCAACCAGGCAATCCTGTCATACGTCGAACACGCGCCGCTGACTGACGCATACCAGGTGCTCTGGCAGACCGGCCGCGGCGATTACGACGAAGTGAAAAGCAGGCTCGCGGATTACTCCGGCAAGCTTGCCGTGTTTCCGTTCAGCGACCGCATGGAACTCGTGTACGCGGCGGCCGATATCGCCGTCGCACGCGCGGGCGCTCTGACCATCGCCGAGCTGGAAGCGTGCGGGCTGCCGTCGATTCTGATACCGTACCCGCACGCGGCCGGGGATCACCAGCGCAAGAACGCCGAGGAATACGCTGCGCGCGGAGGCGCGATCGTTATCGCCCAGAAAGATCTTGATCTCGTCAACCCGCTGGACCGTGCCGTGACACTGCTTGCGGACGGGTCGGCCGAGCGAATGCGCCGGGCGCTGGCATCAACGGTCCGGCCGGAACCGGCGGTGGATATTATCGCAAAACGGATTATCGAGATGATTCAACAGGCGCCGACAACAGGAGGCGACGGTGAGACGTGATGCGTCGATTACCCCTAAAGCCAAACGGTTTGTGCGTGACACTATGATGTTCGGACGATTCAAACGGCTCTTCTTCGTCGGTATCGGCGGCGCCGGCATGTCCGGTATCGCCGAGATCCTGAAGAATCTCGGGTACGAGATTTCCGGCTCGGATACCACGCCGAGTGAGGTCACCGATTACCTGCAGTCGATCGGTATCAAGGTTGCCGCGGAACATCGCGCCGCCAACATCTCCGATATCGACGTCGTCGTGATTTCCTCGGCGGTCGGTGAAAACAATCCCGAGGTGGTCGAGGCCCGTCGGCTCGGTATCCCGGTCATCAAACGCGCCGAGATGCTCGGGGAACTCATGCGCCTGAAATTCTCGGTCGGGGTGGCCGGGACCCACGGCAAGACCACGACCACGTCGATGATCGGCAAGATTCTCCGCCAGGCTTCACTGCACCCGACACTCATCGTCGGCGGCGTCGTGGCGGAACTCGGCACCGGGGCCTCGCTCGGCGAGGGAGACTACCTCGTGGCCGAAGTCGACGAGTACGACCGGTCGATTTTCGCGATGTTTCCCAGTATGGCGGTCGTGCTGAACATTGAGGCCGATCACCTTGACTGTTACTCGGACATGGACGATCTGCGCGGCGCGTTCCTTTCCTATATCAACCGCGTGCCGTTTTACGGCTCGGCGATTATCTCGGCCGATGACCCGAACCTCTCCTCGCTGCGCGGCAGAATCACCCGCCCGTTTGCCACGTTCGGCTTTGCCACCGATGCCGACTACCGCGCCGTCGAGATCAAACAGGAACCCGGACGAACGACCTTCTCGGTCTACTGCCGAGGCGACCTGCTTGGAGAAATCATTCTCCGCGTTCCGGGCCGGCACAATGTCGCCAACGCCCTTGCCGCCACTGCTGCCGCACGCGAACTCGATGTCTCCTTCGAGAACATCGCCGATGCGCTTCGCCAGTTTAATGGTGTCGGCCGCCGCTTCGAACTGATCGGCACGGCGCACGGTGTCACCGTGATCGATGATTACGCGCACCATCCGACCGAAATCGCGGCTACCCTCGATACCGCGCGAACCAACTTCAGCGGCCGGATCATCGCAGTCTTCCAGCCGCACCTCTTCAGCCGAACGAAACACTTCCTGCGTGAGTTCGCCGATGTGCTCAGCCGCGCCGACCACTGCATTCTCACGGACATTTACCCGGCGCGGGAATTGCCGATGCCGGGCGTGACCTCGGATTCGATTCGTGAAGAAGCCCTGCGGCAGGGACACCGCAACTTCACGTATGTCGGCAAAAAGGAGAACGCGATAGACGAGGTCGTCGGCATGGCGAGACCGGGTGATACGATCGTCATAATCGGCGCGGGTTCCATCACTCACATTCGCAAACCGGTGCTGGAAAGGATTACATCGCAGTCATGACTTTTTCGCCTCGCGTAAAATACGTCCTTGGCGCCGTCACTCTCGCGCTGGCGATGCTGGTCGGTGCCGTGCACTACACCGGCATATGCGACCTGCAGGCTGTCACGCTTGACGGCCGGACCGTCGACAACTTCGACCGCCGGTTCGGCCTTCACTCCGAGCGCAGCGTGGTGCGGCAACCCCTTGACTCGATTGCGCGTGCCCTCCTGCGCGACAAGGATGTCCGTCGGGTTGATATCCGGTTCGCCATCCCGAACGGGTTGGAAATCATTACCAATTCTTTCACGCCGGCCAGCTTCGTGTTGTCCGAGAAAACCGGCAAGCTGTATGGCCTGGATCGGCAGGCGCGCGTTGTGGCCATTCCCGACCACTGGGACGACTGGGAGCGCCCCGTGCTGGTCAATGCCCGGGTCGAGGATATGTTTGAGCCGTGCCGCGATGTTCGAGTGCCGATCGTGCTCGACGATCTGCAGCGCCTTCGCGACGAGCACGCCGATCTGTACCGGGTAATCACCGAGGTCGATTTCGCACAGCCGGACTTCCTCGTCGTTTCACTGGCCGGCCTGGACAGCCGGCTCTGGGTGAATGCCGCCGACGTCTACGATCAACTCGAACGGTTCGTGCGGTTCGTTCATAATTTCACGCCCGATCTGGACTCCACCCGTGTCATCGATCTTCGCTTCGAAAACCAGATCGTCTGCAGTGTGAAGGGACGCTAGCATGTCTGATGAGACCATTGTCGCCGCCCTCGATATCGGCACCACCAAGATTGAAGCCGTTGTCGTCTCGGCTGATCGATCCGGCGGCGTCTATGTGCTCGGCGCCGGACAGGCGCCTGCCGAGGGTCTGCGCAGGGGCGTGGTCGTCGATATGGACAAAACCGTCAAGTCCATTCGGCAGGCCGTCCAGGACGCCGAAATGGTGACCGGCACCACCATTGACTCGGTGACCGTGGGCATCGCGGGCGAGCACATCCGGTCCATCAACAGCCACGGCGTGGTCGCTGTCGGTCGCGCCGACAACGAGATTCTCGCTTCTGATGTCGCGCGGGCGATCGACGCTGCTCGCACGGTAGCAATACCGGTCGACCGTGAGATCATCCACGTGATCCCCCAGGTGTATTCCGTCGACGATGAGGTCGGCATCAAAGACCCGGTCGGCATGTCGGGCGTGCGGCTCGAAGTCGAAGCTCATATCGTCACGGCGTCGGTGACGTCGGCAAAAAACATCTACCGCGCTCTCGAACGCTGCGATCTCACGATCGATCACATGGTCCTTGAGTCGCTGGCCCTTTTTCAGATTCTGCTCGACGAGCGCGATTCCGATCACGGCACCGCAATCATCGATATCGGCGGTGATATCACCAATCTCTCGGTGTTTCACGACGGCGCCATCCGTCACACGGCGGTGGTTTCCCTCGGCTCGCGTAACGTGACCAACGATATCGCTATCGGGCTGCGGACGTCGGTGGAGCAGGCCGAAGCGCTGAAAATCAGTCACGGCTCCGCACTCGCATCGAAAGTCGACCCGGAGGAGATGATCTTCGTGGAGGGAATGGCCGGACGACCGTCCCGGGAAATCTCCTGCAACGTGCTCGCCTCGATTATCGAACCGCGCATGGAGGAGATTCTCTCGCTGGTGGCGCGCGAACTCAAAAAGGCGGTGCGCACCGATCAATTGACCGGCGGGCTGGTCCTGACCGGCGGCGGCGCCTTGCTTCCGCACACCCTCGAGTTGGCGGAACAGATGTTCGATATGCCGGTGCGGCTCGGCACTATCGGGGGCCTGGCTCATGTTCCGGACGACCTGAACTCAAATAGATACGCGGCCGCGCTGGGACTGGCGCTCTATGGCGCCACGCACGAGCCTGTCGCCGAAAGCAGGAGGTCGGCGGTCGGCGGATGGCTGCGCCGCCTCGAAAACTGGATATCCAAGCAATTCTAAGTCATATGGATGGTTCATGGAGGAACACACAATGACGGATCACAAGCACACCTTCACCTTTGCCGAAGACTTCGTCGGCTACGCCAAGATCAAGGTTGTCGGAGTCGGGGGCGCCGGGGGCAACGCTATCAACCGCATGATCGCTTCGGAACTCAAAGGCGTGGACTTTGTTGCCATTAACACTGATGCCCAGGTACTGGACCAAAACAAGGCGGAGAAACGTGTTCAAATCGGAACTGAACTCACCGGCGGTCTCGGCGCCGGAGCCAACCCCGACATCGGCCGACGGGCAGTCGAGGAAAGCCGGACGGCCGTGGAAGAGGCGCTGGGACGTCCCAATCTGGTTTTCATTACGGCCGGCATGGGCGGGGGTACCGGGACGGGGGCGGCGCCCGCTGTCGCGGAAGTATCTAAAGCGGCGGGCGCGCTCACGGTCGCGATCGTAACCCGACCCTTCCGCTTCGAAGGACGCAGACGAATCGAACAGGCCGAACGCGGACTCGCCGAACTCAAATCCAAAGTCGATACCCTCATCACCATCCCCAACGAGCGCCTTCTCGAAATCGTCGACAAACGAACGACCTTCACCGAGGCGTTCGCTATTGCCGACGAGGTGCTCCATCAGGCCACGAAAGGTATCTCCGATTTGATCACCGTCCCCGGCCTGATCAACTGCGACTTCGCCGACGTGCGCACGATCATGAGAGAAATGGGTGACGCCCTCATGGGAACCGGCGCCGGTGAGGGAGAGGACAAAGCCACCGTAGCCGCCCAACAGGCTATCTCCTCGCCACTGCTCGAAAATACCTCGATCTCCGGGGCGAAAGGCGTCCTCATCAATGTCACCGGCGGCGAAGATATGACCTTGTTCGACGTCAACACCGCCACCTCGCTCATCTACGACGAAGCCGGTCCCGACGCCAACATCATCTTCGGCGCCGTGATTGATCCGTCCATGACCAACCAGATGCGGGTCACCGTGATCGCGACCGGTATCGGCGAGTCGCGCCCGATGCCCAAAGCCGAACCCGAACCGAAAAAGGAAAGCGCCCGGCCGGGCAAAGTCATGTCGTTGTTCCCGGAAGAATCGATGACCGCGCATCCGATCCACCGCGCCGAGCCGAGACCCGAACCGATCGAAGTCCGCGAGGCGTTCAAGTCGGCGCAGCCGATGATGCCCGAGGCCGCCAACCTGATGCCGACCGAACCGCATCCCGTCCGCTCAGGCGGAAACGGTAACGGCAACGGGACTCACCACGGGCCGCGCGTCCCCATTTTCTCACAGGAGGACCTCGAGATCCCGGCGTACATCCGCCGGCTCGACGACAACCGATAGAAGCAACTGTACACGAACGTCACATAAAGATATCGATCACGGATTGATCGATAAAATAAGAGCTAGCTGCTCTTAGTTTGGTTCCTCCACTCCAGTGCCGCCGGTTAAACTACCCTGCCGGCGGCATTTTTTTGTCCATCTGAACTCACCCGGCCGTCCCTCCCATAGAGTAAGGACTGCTTCCCATAGCAATGGCTGTTCGCCCATTCCGCAGATATCGTAATGATCTCCCGGCCTTGAACTTACATATCCTGCCTCTCCGGCACGGGAATTGTACATTAATACGTGCCACTGTCCGTGAGCACGGCCGTCCAGCGCCGGGAGGTAACCGATGACTATTACGTTATATCCGAAAAGCTCTATGCTCAGTTCTTTGAGCAATATCGATCGCAATTATCGCGCCCTGTACAGCGCCATGGAGAAGCTGTCATCCGGCATGCGTATTAATCGGGCGTCCGATGATCCCGCCGGGTTGGTGATTTCCGAGCAGCTGCGAAGCCAGATCGCCTCGCTCAATCAGGAAATCGAAAATGTCACCCAGACCATCAGCAAGTACGAAACCGTCTCGTCGACCGTTCTGCAGCTCCGGGAACACCTGACCGAGCTCCGGTCATACGCGGTGGGCGCGTCAAACGAGTCGGTCAACAGCGACACGGCACAGGCCGCATTCCAGTCCGCAGCCGATAGCCTCGTTGCCACCTACAACGACACGATCGCTGCCGCCGAATACAACGGCGCGAAAACACTCGATGGCTCGGCCGGCTCGCTGGCCACCCTCTCCGAGCTGACCGGCATCGACCTGTCAACGGAGGAATCATCGGCGTTGTCGGTCGAAACGATCGACACCGCCATTCGCGAAGTGGACTCGGCCCTCGTTGAACTGGGCGCCCGCCAGAAGAACGAACTGGAATCAACCCGCGCCTCCCTGCAGATCTCCAGACAAAACCTGATCTCGGCGGAATCGCAGATTCGCGATACCGACTACGGCGACTTCATATCGGAGTACGTCGGGGCCATGATCCGTGAAAAAGCGTCAATGGCGCTGCTGGCTCACTCCCGGGTGATGTCGGAGACCCTGCTGGGGCTGGTGATCCCGCGAAACCGGTGAGACGCGGCGGTCATGTGCAGTCAAGGCGCAGTTGACGGACAAACATCTGTAATCGCGAAAACGCCCGGCGGCGTATCACACACCGCCGGGCGTTTCTGTTCCACCTAGCGCCTCCGCATCGGCACGATGCCGTGTTGCAAAACGGCAATGCGGGCGTGGACGATTCCCGGCCATGGCCCGTGCGCACTGCATTGAGATTCAATCGGACATCCGTTCGAGCTCAAACTGGGCGGTTTGAGTTCAGGCCCTCTCTCAGAGAGTTCAAACGCTGGTGTCATTCAGACATGGCGCTCGCTGTCTGATTCAAGTCATCGTGACACTGTGATCCCGACTCAACGTCCGGCACGACATCGTAAAGGGTTCAATCATAGCTACTTACGGTCGGAGTGTTCGCCGTCAAGATTTGGCATGCGGTTTGAACATGCCGAAGAGTGTGTGTCTCACTTCACTGGTGGGCCGGTCAATCCGGATCCACTTCACCACAAGGGTACATCGACCAGTATCGGAGGATCAAGTACGATGAAACTGCTTCTAAACATCGCAATACTGCTAAGCTTGGGAGGGCTCACGGCCCGCTCGGAAACGTCCATTGCCACTATGGATCCGGACGGCGGACGCAGACAACTCATGGCGGTGGTTCCCCAGGACAACATTGAAGGGCTTGACTGGACACCCGACATGACGAGATTCGTTTACAATTCGAAGAATACGGGTGTGGCGGAAGTCTATGAGTTTGATCGGGGCACCCAGTACGCCTGCCAATTGACCAATTACGGAGGTTCATGGGGTCAATGGGCAGGCCGATATGATAGCACAGGTGAAATCTGGTATCGGCATACAAACGCGAGTGGAAGTTACTTCGAGATTAGACGCATCGAGAGGGAATTGTGCGAAGTACTTAGCGAGGACAGCCTGTTCAACCATCCGGGATGGGAACTTGCAGTCTTTGATTTGTCGCCCAACTACATCGCGATTAATAAAGGCGGTCCCGCAAGTACTGAGGAAATCTACATAGCACCACTTGCCAATCTGGCGAACCTGACTCAACTGACTTCAAACTCACTTCCGGACAGGGCGCCCGACATCTCACGCGACGAGTCCAAAATTGTGTATGTCCGGGGATTCGGCTCCAATACCAGTCAGAATATCTTCACTATGAACATCGACGGATCCGACACTACTCAATTGACGTTCGAGCCAGACGTGTCTCCGGACATTTCTCTGATTCACTTCCCGCAATGGTCGGACGACGGCACCCAGATCGGTTATACATACTGGAACGGGTCTCAACATGATATCTATGTCATCAACGCTGACGGAACAGGAGAGCCGCTGAACATCACGAACACACCCTCGGAAAACGAAGAATTGTGGGATTGGAGAGATGGAAGATTGCTCTACACGACTGACGGTGAGTTTTCGATAGTTCAACTACCGACAACGACTTATGGTCCGTGTGATACTGATCAGCCTGTAGTCGCAAGTCTCTCTAAACCTGCTGGTGGTGCGACCGTCACGCTCAAGATTCCCGATGGTGTTGAGGTCGCCGATATCTCTCGGGAGGGTCTGTTGACGGAGGATTGGGACTTTGTCACAGAGATCATCAATACCGATTCGGCATACTTGCTCGTCAATCTTGTGAACACATTTGGGGAATGGATTCCGGCAGACACGACAACTTTGTTCTACGTCGAGTTCACGACCAGTCGATTGTGTGAAGAGAGCAAGTCTATCCATTGGGACACTGCTTTGTCCGATGATCCTTCCCGGTCGACGCGACTCTTCGATACTACCGGAACGATCAGAATCTACCCGTATTTTGATGGTTCGGCGGACTCCACCGAGATTCTCGGCTATCTGCCCGGAGACGCATTCGGCGACCCCTCTCTCGATCTCAACGACCTTATCGGTACTACCAACTTCCTCTATCTTGGCGGAGCCAGACCGTGTGTTATCGACGCCGCCGATGTCAATGGCGACTGTCTGGTGGACTTGGGCGATCTGATTTACCTTGTGAACTATCTGTTCGTCAACGGACCGGAACCGCAGTGCGGCTGTGTGTCTACGGGCGAGCCTTTGGCCCGTAAGGTGTCCTCGCAGGTTAGCGCAAACGCCAGTTACCGCGAAGGCTGGACCGTAGTGACATTGAGCTCCGAAATCGACCTTCGCGGGATCCAGTTGAAGGTTGTTGGTTCCGATGCGGGTCAGCCCGAGGCACTCGTTGATTGCGGTTGGAATCTGATCGCGGGACGAGACGAGAGTGGATATCGGGTCGGAATGCTCGATTTGGACGGCGGCGACGTGCTCCCGGCCGGTAGCGCGACGCTGATTCGCATACCAGGCGAGTACGAGATTGAGTCAGCTTTGGTGGCCGACCACTCAGGGCATGTGTTCTCCGTCCAGATCGGAACGGCCACCATCGAGAGTTCACTCCCGACCAGCTTTGCCCTCGCCCAGAACTACCCGAACCCGTTCAACCCGAGCACCGAGATCAGCTTCAGCCTGCCGAATGCATCGGATGTCCGGCTGGAGGTCTTCAACGTGCTCGGGCAGAGTGTCGCGATCCTTGTCGATGGTCGCGTGGAAGCTGGCACTCACTCGGTCAGGTGGGATGCATCCAACTCCGCAAGCGGTGTGTATCTCTACCGCATCCAGGCTGGGGAGTTTACAGATACGCGCAAGATGATGCTTTTGAAGTAACTCGATATCACTCTTGAGTCAAGCGGGCGGCTCGCAGTTGCTGGCCGCCCGCTCTTCTATGCCAATTCCCAAAATAAAAGAAGCCGCGCTCTCGCGCGGCTTTCTTACGTCATCTCGCGGTGTACAGTCACGCCTGCGCGCCGGTCAGGCTCGCCGGCTTGCGCGTCCGGGTTGCCTTGATTACCTTGCCCGCCTTCAAACACGACGTGCACACTTCGATCCGCTTCGGCTGACCGTTGATCAGCGCACGGACACGCTGAAGGTTCGGCACCCACCGGCGCTTGGTGATATTGTGCGCGTGGGACACGTTATTGCCGAACATCGGCTTCTTACCGCATATTTCGCAAGCTTTTGCCATAATCCAGTCTACTCCCGAGAAATTGACAAGTCACCAATTATAGAAAATAATCGGCCCGGGGCAAGAAAAATCTTGAAGAAATAGCCCATTTTATTGACATTCGGGCAGTTAGGACGGCCCGGGTACCGCGAAACCAAACCCCGATATCCCTGTAGCGCGCCGGCCGGTCAGGCCGATTGACGGCCGTCCGCCCGATGTATATACTTGGGAACCAAACGGTCAGCCCGGCTTACGAGAGTATACAGCAGTCAGGAATCAGCATGCTCGATATCAAATTTATTCGCGAGAATCCGGACCTGGTCAAAACGGCCATCTCCAACAAAAACGAAAAGGCCGATGTCGATCATATCCTCCGGCTCGACCAATCCCGCCGCGAACTGATCGGCGAAGTGGAACAGCTCAAGGCGGCCCGCAACAAAGCCTCGGCCGAGATCGCCCGGAAGAAAAAGGCCGGGGAACCGGCCGATGACGCTATTGCGTCGATGCGCCAGGTCGGCCAGAAAATCACCGAACTCGATGAGCGCCGACGCCAGATAGAAGACGAACTCCAGTCCGCACTGTCCTGGGTCCCAAACGTCCCGCATCAGTCGGTCCCGGTCGGCAAGGATGAATCCGCCAATGTTGTCGTCCGCGAGTGGGGCAAAATCGTCAAGCGGGACTATCCGGTGCTGCCGCACTGGGAAGTCGGCGCGAAACTCGGGATTCTCGACCTCGAAGCTGCCGCCCGCGTCTCCGGCGCAGGTTTCTATATCCTCAAAGGACTCGGCTCACGGCTCGAGCGTGCCCTGATCAATTTCATGCTGGACCTGCACACCGCCGACGGGTTCACCGAAGTAACCGTCCCGCACCTGGTAACCGCCGACACCATGTTTGGCACAGGGCAGCTCCCCAAACTCGATGAAGACATGTATCGCGAACGCAACGACGGGCCGTACCTGATCCCGACCGCCGAGGTCCCCATCACCAACATGTTCAAGGATCAGATCCTGGATCACGAGCAGCTCCCCATCTGTCTGGTCGGCCACACGCCCTGCTATCGACGCGAGGCCGGCTCCGCCGGCAAGGATACCCGCGGCATGATCCGCGTGCACCAGTTCTCGAAAGTGGAACTCGTGAAGATCGTGCGGCCGGAGACCGGTTACGATGAACTGGAGTCACTTGTCGCGCAGGCCGAGAAGGTCCTCCAGTACCTTGAATTGCCGTACCGCGTCAGCGCCCTCGCCACCGGCGATCTCTCGTTCGCGGCCGCGAAATGTTACGACCTCGAGCTGTGGGCGGCGGGTATCGAACGCTACCTCGAAATCTCCTCGGTGTCGATCTTCGAGGATTTTCAGGCACGCCGCATGAATTGCCGATTCCGCGATGCCGATCGGTCCGTCCGCTTCCCCTTTACGCTCAACGGCTCCGGCCTGGCGCTCGCCCGACTTATTCCGGCGATACTCGAAAACTATCAAAACGCGGACGGGACCGTGACCATACCCGAACGGCTCCGTCCCTATATGGGCGGGATTGGGAAAATCGGCTGATGGCACCTCGGTGGCGCGCTTTTAACCGTACGTCGGATCTCTACGTCGGCAAGTCTACCCTGTTCAAGACGTTCCTGCTGGTCGGTATCGCCATCATCTCGATCGGCTTCATCTGGTACACCTTCGACGTCATCGATACTCTCCAGCGTGATATCCGCTCGCAGGTCGAAAAGTACGTCCAGCTCTGGCAGCTGGCTGCGAATTCGCCGATGTCCGGCAGTGAATTGCAGTTCATCTTCAACGAAATCATCGTCAAAGCCACCTTCCCGATTCTTGTCGTCGACCAGGACGGGGAACCGCTCTACTGGCGAAACATCAAAGATATCGATCCCGAGCTGCGCAACCCCGATGCGCCGACGATGGCCCGTCTGAAGAAGATCGCCGCCGACATGAAGAAACAAAACGGCGAATTCAAACTGCACTACGGCGACGACTTCGTCCACCATCTGTACTACGGCGACTCCGAGGTCATCAACGAGCTGAAACTCATGCCCTTTGTCGAAATCGGGATCGTTCTGGCTTTTCTCATTGTTGGTATGATCGGGTTCCAGACCATTCGCCGAAGCGAAGAGCGCCATATCTGGGTCGGCATGGCCAAAGAAACCGCGCACCAGCTTGGCACCCCGATATCGTCGCTCATGGGCTGGATCGAGGTGCTCGAGTCGGAGTCGCCCGTGCGCGACGGCGCGGAACCCGGCCTGATCGACCAGACGGTCGATAACATGAAAATCGATGTCCGCCGATTGCAGCGGGTCGCGAACCGGTTCGGCCAGATCGGCTCGATCCCGGAATTGAGTCCATGCAAACTGAACGAATTGATCGAAGAAGTGGTAGAATATTATCGGCGGCGGCTGCCGTTCGAAGGTCACGGGGTGCAGATCACCTTCCACGGGGGAGACATACCGGAAGTCGACCTGAACCCGGAACTGCTCACGTGGGCCCTGGAAAACCTGGTGAAAAACGCACTGCAGGCAGTCGATTCAAAGACCGGTGTGATCGAAATCACCAGCACGCACGGCAGTGATCCACGTATGGTCGATATCGAAATGAAAGACAACGGCCCGGGTATCTCACCGGCCGCCGCACGCAAAATCTTCAGGCCGGGCTTCACCACCAAAAAACGCGGCTGGGGTCTCGGCCTCACTCTCGTCAAGCGGATTGTCGAAGAGTATCACGACGGACAGATCCGGCTGGAACGATCGCACCCCGGCGAGACTGTCTTCAAAATCACCCTGCCGGTCGCAGCGCGGCGCTAAGGAGTGCACATGCCGATTCCCTCGGACAAGAAAAGAATTCTCTGGGTCGACGATGAAATCGATTCCCTCAAACCGCACCTGTTGTTCCTGGAAAAGAAAGGGTTCTCCGTCACGCCGGCCATGTCGGGCGATGACGCGATCGTGGCCGTGCGCGACGGCAATTTCGACCTGGTGCTCCTCGACGAAATGATGCCGGGCAAGGACGGTCTCACCACGCTCGAGGAAATCAAGGACCTCCGCCCGCACCTGCCGGTCGTTATGGTCACCAAATCCGAAGAAGAGTCGCTGATGGAAGACGCCATCGGCTCGAAGATCGATGACTACCTTGTCAAGCCGGTCAATCCGTCGCAGATATTGCTCGTTATCAAACGGCTTCTTGATGCGAAAAAAATCATCAGTTCATCGTCCATGCGGCGATACGTCACCGAAATCAATAAGTTCAACCAGAAGATGTATGGGCCGATGCAGCCCGACGACTGGCACGAGGCGGCGCGGCTGCTGGCCGAGTGGGATCTGGAACTGGACAACAGCAACGACGATGGTCTCAAAGAAACCCACACCGGTACCAAGCGCGAATGGAATACCGAATTCACCAAGTACATACTGAACACCTATCAATCCTGGCTCTCCGGCGACGATCGCCCGCTGATGTCGCCCGATATCGTCGCCAGATTCGTGGCGCCGCCGCTCAAGAGTCGACGGCAGGTGTTGTTTGTCGTCGTCGACTGCATGCGCCTCGACCAGTGGATGCTCGTCGAGCCGCTGATGTCCGAGTTTTTCAATATCGAACGCTCGTACTACTTCTCGATCCTGCCGACAGCCACGCCGTTCGCCCGCAACGCCGTCTTTGCCGGGATGTTCCCCGATGAGATCAGCAGGATCTATCCGGACAATTACCAGGTCCAGGACGAGGGGTCACTCAACCGCTACGAAGACCGCATGTTTGCCGACAACCTCGCCCGCCTCGGAATCCGTTTCGACAGACCGATGCGCTACGTCAAGGTGTATAACAACACGGAAGGGGAGGAGCTCGTTCGGCGCGCCGGTGACTACTTCGAAAGCCCGGCCGTGACGTTCGTCTTCAACTTCCTCGACATCCTTGCCCATGGCCGGTCGAATAACGTCATTCTCAAGGAGATTGCCGGCACCGACGCCGCCTTCCGTTCCCTTATGCGGAGCTGGTTCGTTCACTCACCGTTGTTCGCTCTCCTCAAGCAGTTCGCCGAGCGCGACTTCACCGTCATCGTCACATCCGACCATGGCTCCGTGTTGTGCCAGCGCGGAACGATGGCTCACGGTCGACGCACGACTTCGACGAACCTCCGCTACAAGTACGGAGACAACCTCAAGTCGGACCCAAAGGACTCGGTCCTCATCAAGAAGCCCAAAGAGTGGCGGCTGCCCATGTTCTCGCTGGCCACGACGTTCATCATCGCGAAGGAAGACTACTATTTCGTCTACCCCAACAACTATAACGAGATGGTCAGGCAGTTCCAGAATTCCTTCCAGCACGGAGGCATCTCGCTGGAAGAGATGGTCGTGCCGGTTGCGGTGATGACTCCGAAGTAGGTCGATCCATGTCCGTACTGCATGTCGTGTCACACAGCGAAGATGAGACCATGGCGCTTGCCGAGAAGCTCGCGAAGTCGTTTTTGCCCGGCGATGTGCTCGTGCTGATTGGCCCGCTGGGTGCGGGCAAGACGGCGTTTGTCCGAGGTCTCGCCAGGGGACTTGGGATCGATCCCTCCTTGGTCAATTCCCCGTCTTACACGTTCGTCAATGAATATCCGGGCGGAGATCGCAAGCTGTACCATTTTGATCTGTACCGTATGCAGCAGTCAAATGAGCTGTACGAGATAGGCTGGGACGAATATCTTTCCCGGGAGGGTATCATGGCGGTGGAGTGGGGCGATAAGGCCGCCGAGCTACTCCCGCAGAAATACTACGTGCTGGAGTTCCGCATCGCGGGCGAAACGGAACGCCAGATCGACATTGAACTGGTTCAGGTATGAGCGGACTCGAAACACTGCCGATGCTTGCTGTCGATACTTCGGGCCCCGCGCTTCGCATGGCGATCGGGTTCGGCGAGGACCGTATGGTCACCTATGAAGAGAAGCTCGTCATCTCGCACGGCCGTGTGATGCTCAAGAAGATCGATGACCTGCTGCACTCATCCGGACTCGCCGGACGCGACTTGCGCTCCCTGACCGTTTCTGTCGGCCCCGGTTCCTTTACCGGCCTGCGGATCGGCCTGTCCATGGCCAAGGGACTTGCAACCGCCCTCGATCTCGTGATGGTTTCCGTGTCGGCGTTCGAACTCGCTGCATTCAAACTCGCTGAGCGTCCAAATCCGGTCACCGTGCTTGTCCCGTTCAAGAAGGACGCCTGCTTTTCCGTCACTGTATCCGGCGGAGAGTGGATTGAACCCTCCGTTGCAGCCGTTGCATATCGCGACCTGCGCGCGACGACCGATGGGGAAGACCTGGTCGCACTGGACGAGGGTGTCGTGACGCGCGCCCGCGACTCAGGCGTGGAGAGGGAGATTGAACTGATCCCGCTCGCGGCCGCCGATTTGATCCATCTGGGACGGCAAAAGTTGCGCCGGGCAGATGTTGCCGATATCGATACGCTGGAACCATTGTATCTCCAGAAATCACAGGCGGAGATTCGCTTTGATCAGCGACAGCGTCCATAGCGGCACGAGGGTCGTCTACCGCGACATGACCAATGCCGATATCCCAGCCGTCGCTGAGATGGAGAAAGCCGTTTTCTCCGACCCCTGGCCGCGTTCGGCCTTTATCGATGTCGTCACGGCTGCCGGGTGGGGCGGGCTGGTCGCCGAAATCGACGGTGTCATAATCGGATACGCCTGCTATCTTGTTGTCGACGTTGAAGCTCACCTGACCAACATCGCAGTCGCCCCGGAGCACCGCCGGAAATCCGTTGCGCGCCATCTCCTGAGCCGTATTTTGAGTATTGCGGATGGTCGCGGATGCGAGTTTATTCTACTGGAGGTCCGACCATCAAACCACGAGGCGCTGGCGTTTTACCGTAAGTACGGGTTTAAAGTACTTTACCAGCGGCCCAACTACTACCGTCGGCCCGTCGAAGATGCGATCGTTATGGTCCACTATTTCGACCGGGACGACACGGCAACGTAAGGGTTGAACATGGCCTGGTTTCGAAAAGAAAAGACCGGACTCGCCACTCAGGAAAAGAAGAATATCCCGGAAGGGCTCTGGACCAAGTGTCCGTCCTGTGGCGAAATCGTTTATAGTAAGAAAATGGAACAACTGCTCTGGGTATGCCCCACCTGCAGTTACCATTTCCGCATTTCCAGCCAGAAGTACATCCAGATGCTTCTCGACGGTGGAAAGCTGGAAGAATACGATGTACACCTCGTCTCCGAGGACCCGCTGAAGTTCAAGGACTCCAAACGCTACACCGAACGCATTAAAGCTGCACGGGAAAAGACCGGACAGAACGACGGCGTCATCGCGGGTATCGGCGAGATTGACGGTATGCCCGTGTCTTTCGCTATTATGAACTTCGAGTTTGTCGGCGGATCGATGGGTTCCGTGGTTGGTGAGAAAATCGCGCGCGCAATAGAGCGCGCCATCGACCGCGAGATTCCGCTTATCATCGTATCGTGCTCGGGCGGCGCCCGCATGCAGGAAGGTATCCTGTCACTCATGCAGATGGCGAAAACGTCGGGCCTGCTTGCGGTCCTCGCTAAAAAGCGCGTCCCGTACATCTCGGTATTGACCAACCCCACGACCGCCGGCGTGATGGCTTCCTATGCATCGCTGGGCGACGTCATTGTCGCGGAGCCGAAGGCGCTGCTTGGATTCGCCGGCCCCCGCGTGATTCAGCAGACAATCGGGCAGGATCTCCCCGAAGGGTTCCAGTCGTCCGAATTTTTCATGGAAAAAGGGTTCCTGGACAAAATCATCGACCGCAAACACCTCCGCGATACGATCATCAAACTTCTCCGTTACATGAAGAGACAGTAATGCATCGCCACACCTATGCTGCCGCCGAGCGGTTCATTCTCTCCCGCGAGTTTTTCGGGATGAAGCTCGGTCTGCAAAACATCACCGAGTTCCTCGAATCCATCGGCCGGCCGCAGGCCCGATTCCTTTCCATACACATCGCAGGCACCAACGGCAAGGGATCGACCTCGGCTATGCTTGACGCCGTCCTGCGAAGCGCCGGGTACCGCACCGGTCTGTTCACCTCGCCGCATCTCGTCAGTTTCCGCGAACGAATCAAGGTTGATGGCGAGCGCATCCCGCGCGCCGATGTCGCCCGATTCGTTGACCGCTACCGACGCGCACTCGTAAAAAAAAACTCTCGTTCTTTGAATTAGTCACCGCGCTCGCGTTTGACCATTTCTCCCGAAACCATATCGACATCGCCGTCATCGAAACCGGCCTGGGCGGTCGGCTCGACGCCACCAATGTGCTGGACCCGATCCTGACTATCACGACCGACATCAGCCGCGACCACGTCGAAATCCTCGGATCGAGCCTGCGCAAGATCGCCTGGGAAAAAGCCGGGATCATCAAGCCCGCGGTGCCCCATCTGATCGGTTTGCTGCCCCTGGAAGCCGAGACGGTAATCCGGGATGTTTGTCGCACCCGCAAGGCCCCCCTCCATCGGTTGCGCAAGTCACGGCTGCGCGCCGATCTCGAGAATCTCCGGCTCGACTATACGAGCGATCGCTTCACCTTTCGAAATGTCGCGCCCTCCTTGAAAGGCACGCACCAACTGAAAAACACCGCCCTCGTGCTCGAGGCCTGCTCCATCCTGCGCGACAACGGCCTTGCTGCCGTCACGAAAAAGGCGATTCTTGACGGCATCACCCACACCGACTGGTCCGGTCGCTTCCAGATTATCCGTGCCGACAGTTCGCCGACCCACGTCCTCGACGTCGCCCATAACGCCAAAGGAATGGAATCTTTCGTAGATACCTTCGAACGCCTTTTCCCCGGCCAAAAGGCCGCCGTGATCGTTGGTTTCGTGAAGCGCAAGCCGCATCAGCAGATGTTCAATTCGTTGTCGCGTATCGCGTCGTCGTATGCCCTGGTGCCGCTGCAGACCAAACGTTCGATTGATATGAAGGAAATGGAGCGGACGCTCAACTGGCGGGGAATCGAGCGCCGCCGATTCGGCTCCGTTCGCACGGCGTATCGCCGGGTGTTGAAAAACTCCGCGTCCGACGATATAATAGTCGTAATCGGCTCACACTATCTGGTCGGGGAGTTCCTTACGATGATCGGCTGGAAATGAGTAAGACGCCCAACAAAAAGTCGCCCTCGCGCGCCACTCGCTCGACGACCGCCCGGCGCCCTTCGACGCCGCGGACGCGCCGCTCCGCCGCGAAACCGGCGACCGCCCCCACCGACATCTCCGTCGCCGAATTGCAGGGGCAGCTCGAAGAGAAGCTGGCGGAACTGACGATGACCAACCGCCAGCTGAAACGTAAGATATTCGATCTGTACACGATCTTCGAAATCTCCCGCAATTTCAACGCCGTGCTCGATTACGAGATGCTCCTCGACACGTTTATCTTCACCTGCCTCGGCCAGATCGGCGCGCTCAAAGGCGCCATCTTTCTCCAGCGCGAGGCGCACAGCGATCGGCTCTATCCGATCAAGTACAAAGGCTCCGGGTCGCTTCCCGCCGAAGACGACTACTTCTCGGCCGCATCCGCCCTCGCCGATTACCTCACCCGGCTCAATCGACCCGTCCCCACCCGCGAACTGATCAGCGATATTTCGTCCGCCGATGAACGTCGCATTCTCGGCAACTTCGAACCGGGCATCGTCGTCCCCCTTATTTACCAGACCCGGCTTACCGGGATATTCGCCATGTCCGAGAAAGTCTCAGGAAGAGATTTCCAGCTCGACGATCTGGAATTCCTCTCCATTCTCGGCAACCAGATCGCCGTCGCCATCGAGAACGCCCGCCTCTACCAGGGAGAAAAACAGGCCATTCAGCAGCTTCGCGCCGCACAGCAGCAGTTGCTGCAGACCGAACGACTTGCGGCCCTCGGAGAAATGTCGGCGAAAGTCGCGCACGAGGTCAATAACCCGCTGGGCATCATCAAGAACTACGTTCTGCTTATCCAGCGGGCCTGCCGGAACAACGACCAGGCAAACAACTTCGTGGGAATCGTGTCGGAAGAAATCGACCGCATCGCCCGCATCGTCAAACAACTGCTCGACTTCCACCGCCCGACCGGACTCGCCGTCCAGCGGGTGGACATCGTGAAGCTGCTTGATGACGTGCTTCGGCTGGTGGACCGACAGCTCGCCTCGCATGACATCAGGATCGTCCGCAACTACGATGCCTCGATCCCCGAATTGAGCGCCGCCCCCGAGGGCCTGAAGCAGGTCTTTCTCAACCTCATAATAAACGCCCGTGACGCCATGCCGAACGGCGGGTCGCTCTCTGTCAGGCTTGAAGCGCCATCGAAACGTGTACGGATCTCCTTCTCGGACACCGGGCCGGGTATCGCCCCGGAACACATCCCGCACATTTTCGAACCGTTCTTCACCACCAAAGAAGCCGGCGGTGGGACCGGACTCGGTCTCTCCGTGTGCTATGGCATCATCAAAAATCACGGCGGGTCGATTTCTTTCCGAAATCTCGAACCGGGCGGCTGTTTCACCATAGAATTACCAGTAGCGGAAGGCAAAATCGCCCATGACTGAAAAGACCGAACGCATAATCGTCATCGACGACGAGAAACGCATGTGCGAATCTCTCTCCGCTCTGTTGCAGGGGGGCGGCATCGAAGTGCGTGCCTTCCAGGATTCTCCCGCGGCCGTCGAGATGATCCGCAACGAACGAGTCGACCTCGTCGTTACCGATATCAAAATGCCCCATATGGACGGCCTGCAGATACTCAAGGCCGTCAAAGAGATCGACGACGGCATTCCGGTTATCCTGATGACCGGGTACGGCTCCATGGACACCGCCCTTGAAGCGATCGCGCAGGGCGCCTACAACTACCTTCTGAAACCCGTCGAGTTTGCCCAACTCGAACTGGCCGTCAAACGCGCCCTCGAGAAGCGCCGGAGCGACCTTGCCCAGCGCTCCCTTATGGAGCAGTTGAAGCTCTCCAACTTCATTCTCGAAAGCAGGATCAGCGAACTCAACGCTCTCTACGAGGCCGGAAAGTCGATTGGCTCCACGGCCAACCTTACCGAGTTGCTCAAACAGCTGGTCGCACTGGCCTCGGCGGTGACCAACGCCGAAATCGGCTCGATCATGCTCGTGGACGATCGCGGCGAATACTTGACCATCGAGGCGGCTACCGGTCTCGATGAAGATATCATACGCTCCACCCGCCTCCCGATCGGCGCGTCCATTGCCGGCTATGTCGCGAAAACCGGCGAGCCGCTTATCATAGAAAACATCGAACACGACGAGCGCTTCGCCCGCATGAATCGCGAACGCTATTCATCCGGCTCGCTGCTCAGCGTACCGCTCATCATCAAAAACAACGTGCTCGGCGTCATCAACATGGCCAACCGCCACCGAGGCGACAGCTTCGACAAAAACGACCTGCGCCTGCTCACGACCTTCGCGTCGCAGGCGGCCGTGGCGGTCGATGACGCCCGGCAGTTTGAGAACAGCCGGCGCCGACTCGTCGAATACCAGATCCTCCACGAGTTCTACCAGGAAGTCCCGTCCATCCAGAGCTGGTCCGCGTTTCGCACCGTCATGGTCGACAAACTCAATCGTGTCTTTCCCATCAGGTACGCCGTCTGGTTCATCTGGGACGACTACAACAAGGTGCTGACGCCCGACGGCGTCTTCGGCATCAGTGACATTCCGTCGACCGAATCAGGCAAAATCGACCTGCAGCGTGTCCGTCGCGATGACCTCCTCCTCGAAGCCGAGGACCTGGCGACCATGGACCTCGATGACATCCAGCGCGTTTCTCTGTACGTCGGTGAACTCATCCGCAAATCGAAAGCATACCCGGAGCCCCGGCAGGCCTATCTCGCCGTCCCCATCCGCGAATCAGGCGACCTGACGGCAGTGTTTTACATCGGGGCCGATGACCCGCATCCGTACAGCGACGACGACATATCAATTGCGCGGCTGGTCATCTCGCAGGCAACCTATCTCTTCGAAAAGGAGAAAGCGCTGTTAAACGCGACCCGCCTCATGACTATGGGCAACATGATCTCCGAAATCTCCCACGACCTGCGAAAGCCGCTGACCTCCATCAAAGGCGCCCTCCAGATTCTTAAACAGCGCTGGCCACAGATAATGGACAAGTCCGACCTGTTCCGCATGGCCGAAGACGAGATTCACCGCATGAACGAGCTGGTACGTGAGCTGGTCGACTTCTCCAACCCCAACAAATACGAGACCAACAAACTCGACCTTCGGCAGATCGTCATGCGGGCCTCCGAACTTGTCGCTCCCGACATGCGAAAACACAACATCGATTTCGAAAGTCAATTCGACAGCCAGGTCAGTTGGGATGTCATCATCAACAAAAACCAGTTCATGGAAATATTCCTCAACCTGTTTATCAACGCCATCGATGCCATGCCCGATGGAGGGAAACTCCGGGTCGAAGGGCTGGTCGAAAAGCCGGACCACAAGAAGTCGCTTTATCTGGCCATCAAAGTCATGGATAGCGGTGTCGGCATCCGCAAGGAGAACCTCGCCAAAATCTTCGACCGCTATTACACCACCAAGGAAACCGGAACCGGGCTCGGACTCTCGGTCGTGGAACGCATTATCTCAGCGCACAACGGCACCCTGAGTGTCCACTCGGAAGAGGGCGATGGGACTACCTTTACCGTGTACTTGCCGTATGAACCGTAAGTCACCGTGCATACTTTTGCCGAAAGTTAGCAATTCGGACGTGAAATATACTTGATTTCCGGCCCTGACGACCGATACTTACCTAAGAACCGAGACCCTATTACATACTATGGCCAAGCAGAAAACCAAGATCCTCGTCATTGATGACGATCCCAAGGTCTCCTGGATCCTCTCCGAGGGACTGCCGTCGCACTTTGAGTTCGTGTCGGCTCGCGACGGTATCGAAGGGATTCAGATGGTCTCGACGGAGAAACCCGACCTCATCCTCCTTGACATCAAGATGCAGGGCATGTCCGGACTCGAAGTTCTTGAAAAGTTGAACAAAAGCGAATCGCGGCCCGACGTTATCATGTTGTCCGGACACGGCGACACACGCTACGTTGTTGATTCGGTCCGGCTCGGCGCCGCCGAGTTTATCAACAAGCCGTTCGACGTCAAGGAAGTCGAGATCCACATCAACGGCGTGCTCGAACGAAGCCGGCTTCGCCGCGAACTGGCGAAGGCCAAAGAAGAACTCCGTTCCCAGAAAAAGTACGCCAATTTCATCGGCGATTCGGAACCCATGGTCAGAGTCAAGGCCCTGATCGAGCAGGTCGCCGACTCGGAGTTGACCGTCCTCATCCGAGGAGAGTCGGGTACCGGCAAGGAGATTGTCGCGCGGTCGCTGCACGAATTGTCCAGCCGGAGAAGCCAGCCGTTCATGAAGGTCAACTGCGCCGCGATCCCGAGGGACTTGCTCGAGGCGGAGCTGTTCGGCTATGAAAAAGGCGCTTTCACCGGCGCTCACAAGAACAAGCAGGGACGATTCGAGGTCGCCAACAAGGGCACCATCTTCCTCGACGAAATCGGTGACATGCCGATGGAACTGCAGTCCAAGCTCCTGCAGGTCCTCGAGCAGCAGGAGTTCGTCCGGGTCGGCGGTGTGCAGACGATCTCGGTCGACGTCCGGATCATCTGTGCCACCAACCGAAATCTCGAAGAGGCCATCGGCGAAGCGGGATTCCGCGATGATTTGTTCTACCGCCTCAACGAAATAACCATCTTCCTGCCGCCGCTGCGTGAGCGCCCCGAGGACATTCCGCTGCTGGTCAATCACTTCCTGGAGAAGTACAACGGGCTCTACAGCCGCCAGTACGCCGGGCTGACTCCCGAGACCATCGCGCAGCTGTTGGGCTTCCACTGGCCCGGTAATATCCGCCAGCTCGAAAACATGATAAAGCAGGTGGTCGTGCGCGAAGACGAGTCCATCATCGACGAGCTCATCCGGTCGGCGAGCCACCAGTCGCTGAAAGCTCCGTCGGGAGCCTCCGGCGGACAGCCGGGATTCTCGGGATATACGCCGGCGGCGGCTTACGACCCCAATGATCTTTCGCTCAAAAGCGTGGTCGGCAAGCGCATCGCCGACGAGGAGAAACGCCTGATCAGCCATGTCCTCGCCAAGACCAATTGGAATCGGCGCAAGGCCGCCGACCTTCTCCAGATCAGTTACCGCTCCCTTCTCTACAAGATCAAAGAGTACTCCCTGAACGCATCGAAGTGAACCGCGGCCACCCGAAGTCGTTGGACCGTGGTACGCTACTGTGTGCAAAGTTTGCGCACAATTCTGCATCTATCGGCATGTGGAAAAGCCCGCTCGATTCTGGATAACCTGTGGATACATGCTGTTATGTTGTTGTCGCAAAAATTCTTACGACACCGCTCGGCAAAGCTTGGAACGAAAATTGCTTGCTTCGGTTAGAATAGTCGTACAAGGATAGTTGATGGTCGACCCCATGCCCAGCCCCTTCGCCGTAGAAAACTACCTGCCCGTCAGGACGTTCCTGAATCAGGCCGGAATCGAGATTATTCGTGCAGAACGGTATCGTACGTTTGTCTCGCTGGTTTCACTTGATTTTTCATTCGCGCGCGCCCATTTCAACGGCAACGCAGGCCCGGCCTTCGAGCAGATCCGTCACACTATCCAGAAAAATGTCCGCGCCAGCGACAATTTCGCTTTCATCGACGACCGGGTGGTGGCGATCCTCTTTCCGGAGACGTCTCGTCAGGACGCCGAACTGACCGCCCGTCGCATTTCCGATATCATCCTCAAGGAACTGGCTGCTCTTTCCGGCAACGGCTTCGAGAAAGTCATCCCGATGGAGATGGCGTCATTTCCCGACACGGCCGGCGCCCGCACGGTCGGCGAGCTGCTCGGCTCTCTCGCCGAACGCGCCCCCCAGTCGTAGCCTTGTTTTCCCATTACATCCGAAAAGTCTCGCCCACCCGTCCCGGCTTGTTGAATAAGCTTATATAAGTGCGGCCAGGCGACCCCGCCTGACTGCACTCACTACCCCGAGCGGCCCACCCCCGCACGCCACGGGCGCACCGGTCGGCCTCGGCGGGCTGGCGTCCCGGGCTTGTTGAAATAGCGTATATCAGTGCGGTCAGGCGACCCCGCCTGACCGCACTCGCTACCCTGAGTAGCCCACCCGTCCCGGGTGGGATTCACTCAAGCTCTGTGTGTTTCTCGACATGGGTAACAGAATGGACTCACTACATGGGTAACAGAATGGACTCACTACATGGGTAACACTTTTGTGGTTTGTGATCAACGGGTACCCCACCCCTTGCGGTGGGCTCGGGATAGCGCTATCTTGGCATAGTATATAGTTGCTCCGGATGCACTACTCACTCACGGGGAGGATTTCAATGCGAGCATTTCTGAGAACTTCAGTCTGCCTCACGCTGCTCCTATTCGCAGTCCCGCTGTCCACCGCACAGGCCGAAAACCCACCCGGCAGTCGTCGCGGAATGGCAGCTCAATTCAGCGCATCGTTTCTTCCGGCCGCCGATTGGCCGGACTCACCCTACAGTCCCTTCGGTAACGAGACAGCCTACGGCTGGGGGTTTGGTTTCGGCATCGGGGCCGGCTGGTCGGACGGTGACATCCTCCTGTTCGAATGGAACTTCGACTTTGAGAGCGAGGGAGACGCTACTTTTCGGGGTTACTTCGGACCGTCCTGGTACCACTACTTCGACACCCGTCTGCCCTGGTACTCCAATATCGCAGCGGGGGTGCTGCGCGGTGTCTACGAATCCGGCGGAGAGAATGGTATCGGTCCGTATGTGACGATCGGCAGTGGAGTCGAGCCGATCAAGCACGTGCAGATTGGCGCGCGGTTTCTCCTGGGGCATATTTCCTGGGACGCTGCCAACGCCACCCACACGGCCGTGTCGCTGGTGGCGACAGTGATGATGTATTGATCGACTGGGCGGGCCACGTTGCTGAAACGCGTGATCGAGAGAACCCATAGCAGCTATGGGCGACCTACCCACGACTTCGGATCAGCACTCATCCATAGCCTCCCGTATTTGGCCAGAACCTTGGCTCGAAGAAAATCAGCGTTATCACGTACGCCAGGAGCACGAGGGAAATCGGCGCGGTCGCTATGAGCCAGCCGCGAATCTTTCGAGTGGTCGGTGACTCCGAAGACCACCTATCGCGGAATACTGCGAAGTCGTCTTGCGAAATCGACTTCAAATGATAACGCACGAAGTTATACATCGGAGAGATAAATAGAAGCCTGACTGCGTCGTTCGACCGCTCCACCAACTCAAGTCCCTTCGGCAGGAGGGCGAGGTTAAACACAATCCCGAGCTGGATAATTCCCACCCACGATGCCGCGTTGTCTACGGGAGGCATCGCAAAGCCACTCTTCTCGAAGAAGAGCAAGGAGCGGAAGAAGATGTAGTCAAAGAAATCGATCAGAAATCTCATGCTCTCTCGTGTATCCTATGGTGGCCCATCCCGCTGCATAGCCCTACCGCAATCTCTCCAACCCCTCACGGATCACCGACATCACCCAGCCGCGGCCGACCGCGATCTCCATCCCCCGCGCGATGCACTCAAACGTCGAGTCGTGAAACGTAAATATGAAATGCCGCTTCCCTTCCATAAACCACTTCTTGTCGTGTTTGGGATGCACGGCGTTCATCCGCTCCAGCTGCCTGATCCACGAAGATCGGTGGACCTCGAACACACCATAGCGCTCCAGTCCCCGCTCGCTTAAGGGATGCCCCGCAAACGCTTCATCGTTGGGCGGGCCAAACAGGTGCGCGGAAGGCCGAACGAACGTCACCAACGCAACGGGCGGTCCCTCCGCGTGCGACTCGAGAAGCAAAACATTGTCGGCGGCCTTCACATCGGACTCGTGTTCGAGAGAGTACGCCAGGAGCAGCGAATGCTCAGAAGCCAGCACGACCGGCTCCGGCGCGCCAACAGACGATTGCGGAACGTAGGTAAGTTCCTCGACCCGGTCATGTTTATCGATCGAGTACATCAATGCTCCGTCCGTTGATCTCTCATGGATACACTATCCTATAGTTCATCCGCTTGACATCGGCCTCGCTGAGATCATAACGGCGAAGGATCATATAACCGTCTCTCACTTCCTCCCACGTGTACTCGTTAAGCGTGTCGGTGTGGAAGATGAACAGCGAGAGCGTGTCGCGCGGCAGGCCGTCGAAGAACTCGTCCCACGGCACGCTACTACCGAGCCCCGGGCTGGTGACCTTACTTATATCGTACACGACATATTCACTGGTTTGCGGAAGCGAGTCGGGGTAATACGTGCCGTACTTGCCGCCATCGGCGAAATAATAGCCGATGTTGTGATCAGCATTGTTGACGAGATCGATCTCATAGAACTCGTCTACGGGGCATCTGCACTGTGCCAGGAGCATCAGCAGCGCACAGGCCAACATCGGGCCCGCTCGCTTGAGAAGACGGCGGAAGCGCGAGGGTTCTGGTTCGGGTGTTACCAACAGAGTCTCCCTTTCATTTTCCCCACCAACTCGATGGTGATCGAGCGGCTGTCCCAATCTATGAAAGAACTAGTGTAGAATGAAGAAGAAAAAGGACGGCGGCCATGCGGCTGGGTGGCCCACCCTTTGGGTGGGTTTCTTCTTCTGTTTGTGCATTTCTCGACATGGGTAACAGAATAGACTCACTACATGGGTAACACTTTTGTGGTTTGTGATCAACGCCGATTCCTCGATGCGATCATGGGTTTTGTCAGTTTTCGTGTTCTTTCGTCGTAGACGGCGATCTTGAGTGGTCCAAAGTGGACCTGGTAGAGACCATCGTGAATTGGGTCAAATGCGATCGGTTCGCCGATCAGGGCTTCGCTGAGCTCCCGCAGGGCGGGTCCGTCTTCGAACCCGCCAGCGAGCGGCCGACCCCCGCACGCCACGGGCGCACCGGTCGGCCTCGGCGGGCTGGCGCCCCGAGCTTGTTGAAAATGCCTATATCAGTGCGGCCAGGCGACCCCGCCTGACCGCACACGCTACACCGAGTAGCCCACCCGTCCCGGGTGGGATTGACTTGAGGTGTAAACAGGCAGGCTGTCGGTTCCCCGCGAAAGCTCCCGCAGGGCCAGTCCGTCTTCGAACCCGCCAGAGATCGGCCGAGCCCCGCACGCCACGGGCGCATCGGTCGGCCTCGGTGGGCTGGCGCCCCGGGCATGTCGAAAAAGCCTATATCAGTGCGGTCAGGCGACCCCGCCTGACCGCACTCACTGCCCTGAGTAGCCCACCCGTCCCGGGTGGGATTGACTTGAGGTGTAAACAGGCAGGCTGTCGGTTCCCCGCGAAAGCTCCCGCAGGGCGGGTCCGTCTTCGAACCCGCCAGAGAGCGGCCGACCCCCGCACGCCACGGGCGCACCGGTCGGCCTCGGTGGGCTGGCGTCCCAGGCATGTCGAAAAAGCCTATACAAGTGCGGTCAGGCGACCCCGCCTGTCCGCACTCACTGCACCGAGTAGCCCACCCGTCCCGGGTGGGATTGACTTGAGGTATAAACAGCTCCCGCAGGGCCAGTCCGCCTTCGAACCCGCCAGAGAACGGCCGAGCCCCGCACGCCACGGGCGCACCGGTCGGCCTCGGTGGGCTGGCGCCCCGGGCTTGTTGAAAAAGCCTATATAAGTGCGGTCAGGCGACCCCGCCTGACCGCACTCGCTACCCTGAGTAGCCCACCCGTCCCGGGTGGGATTGACTTGAGGTGTAAACAGGCGGGCTGTCGGTTCCCCGCGAAAGCTCCCGTAGGGCGGGTCCGTCCGTCTTCGAACCCGCCGACTTCCCACCGTGCATGGCGCCCGTCCCCGTGCACCACGCAACCCCACACTTTCCCTACCACTTCGATGGAAAAAATGCCCGGCCCCCTTAGTAAAGACCCGACTCACACGGAGCGCAAAAACAATGGTACCTCTGCATCGCGACCGATTGTCAAAAACCTGCCCAAATACCGGTTATTCCCCTGCCGGATATCATGATCGGGGGAAAAGAAAAGAATGGGGTCCCCATAAAAATGACAAAACGAACCCATTTGCCCGTAACGTGCAGGGCGCCACACTTGTACAACGAAAAAGTTGTTCGCACGGCTTTGTGCACGGACGGGCGGGGTGGCCCACCCTTTGGGTGGGTTTCCTTTCATCCTTCGTCAGGTAAGCGGTGACACGGTCCACCGCAAGCGGTGCGGTACCAATTGCGGACACGCCATTGGCGTGTCCGGTCCGCGTCACGTGTCGCCCGCCTCCGGCGGACTAGCACCTGACGCAACATGAGCGGGGTATCGTGGTGCACGAGAACGTACACCACGCACAGATTCGTTGCGCTACCAGTCGAGGATCTGTTCGAGGTTGCGGTTGAGCCGCTCAATGCGTTCCTGGTAGTCGGCTTTTTTGGCTCGCTCGCGTTCGATGACATCCGACGGCGCGTTGGCGAGGAAGTCGGCGTTGGCCAGTTTGCGCGATACCTTGTCAAGCTGGCCGGTCAGTTCGTCGAGACTCTTCTGCAACCGCTTCTTTTCGACTTCGATATCGATCAGACCCGCGAGCGGCACGAATATCTCCGCGCCGGAGATAACCGCGGACGCCGATATCGGGGGCTTTTTGACGTCGACCCCGCAGTGCAGCGTTTCGACCCGCGCCAGCGACCGGAAGTACTCGTAATGGTTTTTCAGCAGCGCGCCGAACGACTCGCTGTCGACCCGGATGTACAGGTCGGACTTCTTGCCCGGCGGGACATTCAACTCCGACCGGATCGATCGCACGGCCGTTACCACTTCCTGTATCTGTCGAAGCGATTCTTCGAGTCGCTCGTCCTTGCGGCGCTCGTCGATCGTGGGCCACGGCCCGAACGTGAGGGTAGGGGCGCCGTTGGACTGCTCCCCGCGCAGCAGCCGACCGATCTCTTCGGTGACAAACGGCACGTACGGGTGCAGCAGCTTCAGGATTTCGCCCAGCACGTAGGTCGCGACTGTCAGCGAGTCCGCACGAATGGACTGGTTGGGCTGATCGGGTTTGATCAGTTCGATATACCACGAGCAGTAGTCTTCCCAGACGAAGTTGTACAGCACTTTCGCGGCGTTGTTCAACCGGTACTCGCTGAAGGCGCGCTCCACCTGTTCCTTGGTGCGCTCGAGGCGGGAGAGGATCCAGCGATCGAAAATGACCAGGTCGATATCGCCGAGCTTGTCCAGCGTCGGCGGCGCTCCGTCAAGACGCATCATCACAAAGCGTGAAACCTGGTACAGCTTGTTTACGAAATTCCGGCCGACCTCGAACGTATTGCGGCTCACGCACGGATCCTGGCCGTCGGGTGTGGCCAGCACCATCGATATCCGGAGCGCATCGGCGCCGTACTTGTCGGTTATCTCCAGCGGGTCGATCCCGTTGCCGAGCGACTTGGACATCTTCACGCCGTTGGCGTCGCGCACGGTGCCGTGGATATACACGTCGGTGAACGGGCAGTCGCCCATAAACTCGTAGCCGGCCATCACCATTCGCGCCACCCAGAGGAAGATGATCTCCGAGGCGGTCACCAGCACTTTGGTCGGATAAAACTTCTCGAGGTCTTTCGTTTTTTCCGGCCAGCCGAATGTAGAGAAAGGCCACAGCCACGAGGAGAACCAGGTGTCGAGCACGTCCTCGTCCTGAACCAGCCTTGCCGGGTCATAGCCGGGGCACTGGGCCGCGGTTGGGCGGTCGACCGAGACAAACATGGTGCCGTCCTCGGCGTACCACACCGGGATACGATGGCCCCACCAGAGCTGTCGAGAGATACACCAGTCACGGATATTCTCCATCCAGTGCAGGTAGGTCTTGGTCCAGTACTCGGGATGGAACCGGAGCTTGCCCGACTTGACCGCTTCGACCGCAGGCTGCGCCAGTTCGCTCATCTTGACGAACCACTGGTCCGACAGGTACGGTTCAACGATCGTGTGGCAGCGATAGCAGGTCCCTGCGGACAGTCGATAATCTTCGGTCTTTGCGAGTTGGGACTTCTTTTTCAGTTCCTCGACGAGCGCCTTGCGGCCGTCGTACCGGTCCATCCCTTTGAACTTGCCCGCATTCTCGTTGAGGGTGCCGTCGATATTCAGGATGTTCACTTCGGCCAGGTCGTGCCGCTTGCCGATTTCGAAATCGTTCGGATCGTGCGCGGGCGTCACCTTCACGATGCCCGTGCCGAATTCCGGATCGACATAGCTGTCCGCAACGATCGGGATTTCCCGTTCCAGAATAGGAAGGATGACCGTTTTGCCGATATGCTTTTTGTACCGACTGTCCTTGGGATTGACGGCCAGCGCGGTATCGCCGAGCATGGTTTCCGGCCGCGTAGTCGCCACCGTCAAATACTCGTCGGAGCCTTTGATCTTGTATTTAATGTACCAGAGATGGCTGTCGAACTCCTGGTGCTCGACCTCGTCGTCGGACAGCGAGGTCTTACACGACGGGCACCAGTTGACGATCCGGTGGCCCCGGTATATCCAGCCCTTTTCGTACAGATGCACGAACACCTCAGCGACCGCCCGCGACAAACCCTCGTCGAGCGTGAAGCGCGTCCGTTCCCAGTCACACGAGCAGCCGATTCGTTTGAGCTGGTTGAGGATCTGGTCCTTGTTTTCGATCGCCCATTTCCAGGTCCGTTCGACAAACTTCTCCCGGCCGATCTCTCGCCGCGTGGTGCCTTCTTTCACCAGTTGCTTTTCGACGATAACCTGTGTGGCGATTCCGGCGTGGTCCGATCCCGGCAGCCATTCCGCTTCGAAACCCTGCATGCGGTGTTTGCGTACGAGTATGTCCTGAATGGTGTTGTTCAGCGCATGACCCAGATGCAGCACTGCCGTTACGTTGGGCGGCGGAATGACCACCGAGTAGGATTTCTTGTCGGAATCCGCCCGGCCGTGAAAATAACCGGATGCCACCCAGTGATCGTACAACCGTGATTCCACTTCAAACGGGTTGTACGCGGCGGACTTTCTGCTGTCGTCGTTCGTATTGCTCATAAATCGGGGTATCCGTATATTGTTGTCTTTACAGCCCGCGGGCTGCGCCGGATCAAGGCTCCCATAATAGGCCGGGGTGCATTTTTTGTCAAGGCTGACCGACCGGCTAGGGAATAAACCGTTAGGACAGGTATCGGCAACTCTATGAAAGACTTAAAATCCCGCGTCTACGACCCCGATCTCGCCCCCTTCGAACGACTCACCGTTCTGATGGAAATCCTTCGCTCGCCGGAGGGTTGTGCCTGGGACCGCAAACAAACCCATCAGTCACTTCTGCCGTACCTGGTGGAGGAAACGTACGAGGTGGTGGAAGTGATCGAGTCCGGCCGCCACGAACAGCTTGCGGAAGAACTTGGCGACCTGCTCACCCAGATCGTTTTTCATGCCCAGCTGGCGAAGGAACGGGGGGAGTTCGACATATACGACTCCGTGTCGCACGTGGTCGACAAGCTCGTCAACCGGCATCCGCATGTGTTCGGAGAACGCAAGGATCTCAAACCGCAGGAGGTACGCGATCAGTGGGAAAAGATCAAAACCTCGTCCGGTGAAAAGCAATCTGTGCTCGGAGGACTGCCGCGAAACATGCCGGCGCTGACGGCGGCGTTTCGGCTCGGGGAAAAAGCGGGCGGTGTGGGCTTCGACTGGAAATCGGCAACCGACGTGCTCGATAAGATTGACGAGGAAGTGGCCGAAGTGAAGGCGGCCATGTCGCACCGGCCGACTCCCGACCGCGAAGCGCTTGCCGACGAGATCGGGGACCTGTTGTTCGCGGTCGCATCGCTTGCCCGCAAGCTCGATGTTGATCCGGAAATCGCCCTGCGCCGCGCGCTGGATAAATTCCGCACACGTTTTGACCGGATGGAAGACGAAATTAGGGAGAGAGGCCACAGTTTCGATCGGTACACGCTCGATGAACTCGAGGCGATCTGGCAGCGAGTGAAGCGATAGGTTTCCGCCGGAACTCGTCCCCAAGGTTTTATCGCAGGCGACGGCGGGCAGGCTTCTGCGACATAGTGGATCCGATCTAACCTCAAATCATATCTCTATTATGGGAATTTTTTTCCCGTTCTGTGTGGCGTCAAAAAGGTGTCATTTTTTACTTGTCTTAAAATCCAACAAGTGTATTATTGGGCCCGATTTCAGAGAAATCCGAAAAAGGTGGACCTACAAAACCTAACCATACATACGCAGTACACAATGGTGGACTAGTAACGAGGGCGCATCGGATTCGCCCCGGAACCATGGAGGGTTGCCTATGAAGCACTGACGCGGGCCGTATGTAGGGGCCCGGGTGCCATCCCGGCACCGACCTAACTCAAAACTCGAAACTAATAACAGACTTCGGTTGATTACATAGAAGAGGATTTTGCGATGAAGAAACTGGTAACGCTTACCCTGTGCTTTGTGCTGTTGTTGAGCGCAGCGTCGTTCGCGACCAACACCCGCGTCCGTTCGATGGGTGAAAACAACGAGATCATGCTCGACGAGGCCAACATCTGGCTGTATCCGTCGCGTCTGTATGACTATCCGGATGTGGCAATCGGAGAGTTTTCGTACGATGACTACTTCGACAAGGATGCTGCCCAGTACTATGGCTACGAGCCGACGTTCAATCAGTTCGGGGTTCACTGGAAGTTCGGCAAAGACAAGCCGTTCGTCCTGGGAACGTATCTCTACAATAGCGTCGGCCAGTTTTATGACCAGGCTTACCTGGGCGCCATGTTTATGCCGGCCGGTCTCGACAACATGTTTTTCGACTACTGGTGGGGCGGGATGTTCGATGAAGATGAATGGGGCATGCCGATTGCCGAGTACTTATTCGGTAACGAGCGGATCTCCCTGCTTTACTCACGCATGCTCGGCGGGAACAAGTTCGGCTTCTCGTTCTCGAAGCTTCATTCGTCCTATCGTGACGAGGATGCGGACGGTAACACCTCCGAAGATCTGTCCTTCAGCCGCTACAACTTCGGTTTCAGCTTGACTGAAGCCACGGGGTTGTGGGATGTCGCCGCGCACATCCAGATGCTGACCTGGAAAGACAAGACCTATGGTACGCCTCCCGGTGGCGGCGATGATACCGAACTGGATTACACAAAGCCGTCCGGCAACATGTCTTTCACGCTACTTGGCCGTTACTTCAAGCAGATGAACCCGGTGGTAACGCTGGTCCCGCACGCGTCGTTTGTGTATGCCAAGTTCGAGTCTGAAGACTACTACGACGGCGGCTTCTTCGAAGACCCGAACACCGCGAAGCTGAACCTCATGGCTATTACGGTTGGAAGCGGCATGCACTATATGCCGTCGGCCGGTATGCTCGCCGTACTCGATTTCGGTCTCTCCTACACCAAGGCCGATTATGAATACGTCGACAATCAGGCCGATCCTGCGGTTACCGAGGAGTACAACACAACCATCACGACCCTGCCGTACGTGCGCATCGGCTTCGAAGGCGAAGTGCTGAGCTGGCTGGATGTCCGGTTCGGTGCGACCAGCTACTGGCGCAACGTCAGCGAAGAGGACATCTACGACGGCGAAACCGAGGATAAGGATATCTATCGCTGGCCGGATAACCGCACCTATCTCGGCTTTGCGTTCAACTGGGGCCGGTTCACGGTCGACACCTGGACGAACCCCGAGTTGTTCCTCGAAGGTCTGAATTTCATCTCCGGCGAGACCAATGGTATGAACGCCGGTATGTCTGCGATCTACAGCTTCTAGTCGAAGCTTCTCTCGACGACAAAACCCGGTCCGGCAGGGCCGGGTTTTTTTTGTGCTTCGTGGAATCCAGCGTGGTGCACGGGGACGTACACCACGCACGGATCATGGCGATGGTACGTGGTGCACGGGGACGTATAGCACGCAGGGATTATTTGGAGATCAGGTTGAAGAAGTTGTCGAGGAGTCTGAAGCCGAGGGCGCGGGTATGGTCGGCGGAGGCTCGGCAGCCGTCGATTATTCCGTCTTTGGTCTTGCCTGCTTCGGTTAGTTCACCGGCGTACGCATCACACCATTGCGGGACCTCATCGGGGTCGGCTTCGAGGTGGAACTGCAGGCCAACCAGGTTGCCTTTCCGGAAAGCCTGATTCTTACAATCGTCGGTCTTCGCCAGATGGGTCGCGCCGAATGGTATCCGGAAAGTGTCGCCATGCCATTGGAAGACCGGGAACTCCCGGTCGAATCCGGCAAAAAGCGGATCCGATGCGCCTTCGTCGGTGAGTGTGACCGTCATGGCCCCGATCTCTTTGACCCTGTTCGGTTCCACCCGGGCGCCGAGCGTGTGGGCGAGAAGCTGCGCGCCGAAGCAAATTCCCAAGATAGGCTGCCCTCGGCGGATCGTCTGCGTCATAAGTGTAAAGAGTTCCACGAGATACGGGTGTTGGCGGTACTCGGTGACCGATTTCGGCGTCCCGAGAACAATCAGGACGCTGAAATCCTCAGGTGCGGGCAACCGCTCGCCGGCAAACGAACGAACCACGGCGAACGGGATCCGGCGATCCTGCAAGTACAAACCGATCGTGCCGGGAGATTCTATTTCGCAGTTTTGTATAACAATCACAGGCTTCATACGCTTCCTCTGTGATAAAAGACAAAGCCCGGCTCGCCCGGGCTTTGTTGTGTATTTCCGTTTTTCGTTCGCACCTGCCATTCGCCATGGTCGAACTTCAGGTGGGCCGCCGGGCCTACACCAGTTCTTTTGCGAACTGCGGGAGAGCGAAGGCGCCGACATGCGTTTCCGCGTTATAGTAGCGCGTCTTCAGAGCCAGCCTGTCCCATCGGGCGCGATCAAAATCCCGGATCGGGTCGTGTTTCTTGCTGCAAAACGCAAACGACCACAGGGCCGACGGATAAATCGGCATAAAGCAGAAATACATCCGCACGATCGGGAAAATGTCCTTCAGGTTCGCATACATTCGCCGGATGATCTCCTTGTTGAAGTACGGCGATTCCGACTGCGCCACCATAATGCCGTCATCCGCGAGTTTGTCATACACCGTCTGGTGAAACGGCTTCTGGAACAACTCCTCGGCAGGACCAACCGGATCGGACAGGTCCAGGGCGATGACATCAAAACGGCGGTCGGTCGTTTCGATATAGCGCTTGCCGTCGTCGAATATCAACTCGGCGCGCGGATCATCGGCCCCTATCGTCAGATGAGGAAGATGCTTCCGGGTGATGTCGACCACCATGCGATCTATCTCGCACATCGTGCAGCGCCCGACTTCAGGGTGCTTCATAACTTCGGTCAGCGTGCCGCAGTCGCCGCCGCCGATGATAAGGACGTTCTCCGGTTTCGGGTGCGAAAACAACGGCACGTGCGCGAGCATCTCGTTGTAGGCGTTGTTGTCGTTGTCGGCCACCATGAGCGAGCCGTACAGGACAAGCAGCTTGCCGTACAGCTTGTTCTGGATGACCTCGATACGCTGAAACTCCGACTCCGTCGACTCGAGGAAGCGGTCGACCTTGAGCGTCAATCCGGCGGCCCCCTGGGCCAGTTCGCTGTACCAGAGGTTCATCGGATTTTCCAGCGCCTTGTCTGAAACCCGGAGACCCTGTTTCGTTTCTTTGCTTGCCATGCTTGTCGGTCCCTCAGTCGATCACGCGGTACTGCGGCCGCTTGAGTGAGTTAAAGTCCGACCCGGAGACGGCGCAGTAGGCGCCGGTACGGGGGAAGATCAGCAGGTCGCCGATCTCGAGTTCCGGCAGCAGGAGGCCGTCATAGAGGGTGTCAAACGAGTCGCAGGTCGGCCCGGCGAGCACGGACAGGTATTCGTCGCCCTGGCTGTCGTGGACCACGGGATACTGACAGTGGTCGAACACGATACCCGAGAAGGTCGAATAGATGCCGTCGTCGAGATAGTACCACATCTTGCCGTCGCGCTCGGACTTGCCGATCACGCTGCAGACCAGGGTTACGGCCCTTGCCGAGACGAAGCGTCCCGGCTCGCAAATGACGCGGATGTCAGGTCGAATCAGCTCATCCAGCGCTTCGCGAATCGGCTCACAGAAGTCGTGGATGTCGGGCACCGGCTCGACGTACGGGACCGGGAACCCGCCGCCGATATCGAGCAGGCGGATGGTGTGGCCGGCCTGGGCCAGCTCGTCGATCAACTCACCGCCCGCGGCGATCGCCTTGACGTAGTTCTCGGGATAGATGCACTGCGAACCGATATGGAAGCAGAGCCCGTGGACCACGTGACCGGCCTCTCGGACGGCGTCTGCCAGCGCCAGCACGTCGTCGACCGTGCAGCCGAATTTGTACTGCAGGTTGACCACGGCGGTCGTGTTGAGATGCACCCGGTAGCGAATGAGGATTTTCAGCTTCCGGTCGGTGATCCGTTTCAGCTTGGCGATTTCGGAAGGATTATCGACCACGAACATCTCCACGCCCGCTTCGAGGGCGAGGTCGATCTCCTCGGCCGTCTTGATCGGGTGCGTATGGAGGAGGGTTTTTGGGTCGATACCGGTTTGCATGACGCCTTTCAGCTCGCCGGCCGAACAGACGTCGAAATTGCCACCGGCCGCGAAGACCTCCTCGATGATCGCGGGGTGGTTGTTCGACTTGACGGCATAGAATATTTCCGCCCGTGGCAGTGCGGAGCGCAGATCTTCGATCGCGCGCCTGACTTCCGAACGGGACAGCAGCAACAGGGGGGTGTCGAGCCCTCTGGTTTTGAACAAATCCTTGACCAGCCCGACGTCCAAACCGCCCATCAGGGCAGTCTGCTCCATCGTGCTGACGTCAAACGAATACGTCATCCTTGGTTCCTCCGTGCAGCCGTGCTACCGGGCTGCAGTGATAGGGAGAGCGACCGGTTTGTGGTCGATTACTTCGTCCACGTCCGAGGGAATTCCACGGCGCAGTTCCTTGATCTCGGCCCGCTTGCATCCGAGTTTCTCTTTCATGTACTCGGCTGCTTTGGTCGGATCCACTGACTGACCGCAGGTGAAGAAGTCGACTGCCGCATAGCCGTATTCCGGCCAGGAGTGGATCGAGATATGCGACTCAGCGATGATCACGGCGCCCGAAACCCCCTGGGGATTGTAGCGATGGAACATCGACCGCACGATAGTGGCGCCCGATTTTCGGACGGCCTCATTCATGTGGTGCTCGAGATATTCGAGGTCGTCAAGTGCCTTGCGGTCACAATCACAGTACTCGACAATGAGATGACGTCCGAGTATGCGCATTTTTCGATCCCTCCTTCAGCGGTTAAGGGTTCCAGGCATTTCGTGTTACATCAACGGCGGGCTCGTCACCCACACAAGTTTGACTTTTTCAGTACCGTCGTTCCGGATCTGGTGTTCCCGGTCGGACGAAAAATAGAAACAGTGATCGGTCGGTACCCGGTGCGCCTTGCGGTTGATGGCCAGTGTGGCAACCCCGCGTATCACGTAGCCGAATTGCTCGCCGGGAAGCGGTCCCTGCTTGTCAAGCGCCTCTCCCGGGTCCAGTTCGAGCACGATCGGGTCCATCAGGTTGTTGGTCGACCCCGGCACGAGCACGTCGAAGTGTTTCACGCCCCGCCGTTCGATCGGTACTCGGTCATTAGGACCGAAAACGACCTTGGTATCTTCGACTTCAGAGAAAAACTCTCCCATCGAGACTCCCAGGGCTCCCAGGATATCAGCCAGCGAGTCGACCGAGATCGATGTCTGGTCGTTTTCCAGCTGGGAAATGAACCCCTTGGTCAGCTGGGCGCGGTCGGCCAGTTCGGCCTGTGTCAGGTCGGAGGCCAGCCGTAAGGCCTTGATTTTCTCACCGATACGAAGATCCATCGTTTACCCGGTCGCTCGGCCGTGGTTTAATAAACACAACCTTTTTGTTTAATAAAGACCGCCAAATATACAAAGCAGGTTACCGTTGTCAAGGCCTTTTTGCCCCCCAAACCAAGCTTTTCGCGATTTCTTCTGGAGGCAGCACGGCGTTTGACCAGACATCTGCAATGGGGGTCTATTTTGGCGTGGATCTGGTTGACATTGGATCAGCAGAGTGCTATGTTTCCAGAGCCATCCACCCACTAATTTTTTCATTCAGGAGTCAACATGAAAAGAGCAGGAGCGCTGTTATTTGGTCTGTTACTCTGCGCGTCGATCGTGAGCGCCGGGCCGGCCAAGCTAGGAATCGGCGCGTTCGGGGGCTTGAACATACCGGTGGTGCAGGATGACCAGGCATCGGGGCCGGTTTTTGGATTCAAGATCCGCTACCAACTGATACCGATTCTGGTGATCGAGCCGAACATTTCGTTTACGAGTTACGGGGCGCCCGACAACGACGAATTCGAGTTTGACATCGACGGGTCGTCGGTGACGGCATTCGGTATTGATGCCACGCTGGGCAACCAGGTCGGGAAGATGGGATTCAAGCCTTACTTCGTGGCAGGGCTCGGATTCTACAATCAGAAAAACGATGAGATTGATGCCGTGTTCGGCGAGGTCGGCTCCAAAGCGGGCATTTCGGCCGGATTCGGATTTGGTATCGGGTTCTCCCCGCAAATCGATATCGATCTTCGCGGCAAAGCCCACATTGCGGGGTCCGAGGGTGACGTCTCGAAAAAATCGGTTTCGATCACCGGCGGCCTCAACTACTACTTCGGCGCCAACTAGGCAGGAGAAAACGTCATGATGAAGTCAAAAGCTGTTTTGGCACTCGCCGGGCTTGCTCTCCTTGCACTGGTGGTTGTCGGATGCAAGATAGTGTCCGGCACGTTCGTGGTGGTGGAGTCGTTCTCATTTACCACCCAGACCGGGTTCTATCCAACCGCGGTGGACTTGACTGAAAACGATACGTGGGAGGAACACAAAGACGATATTGACCGGATCGAAGTGGTCGGGTTCGAACTGTGGATCACCAATAATGAGACCGCGGAGTGGACCTATACCGGGTACGTTCATGAGGCTACGATGCCGGACGACACGCTGGATCAGGCTGACGTGGACTCTCTCGCAACTCTCGTGTTCGGTCCGTTGACCGTGCCGGCCGGGACGCCGGGCGCAGGGACCCAGAGATTTGTTACTTATGCCGAGTCCCTGGGATTGCTGAGCAATATCAGCACGCTCCAGACGCTGGTGAAAGGCGGGTTGTTCGACTACTATGCGATCGCCACGGGCGGTTCGGGCGGCCTCGGCGGTCAGGTGGACTCGATACGGATTATCATTACTCTCGCCGCCAAGGACAGCTAAGCGGCGCTTCGCTGAATCTGACAGGCGGACTGGCTCTCCGGGGTCGGTCCGCCTTTTCTTTGCCCAATCTCGGCAGTAATCCTTCTCGGTCCCGACGGCACGAGTCGGTATGTGGTTGCGCCTCCGGACTTGCCAAATGCGCGAATTCTCGTACATTACCCCCCAACGTGGAACAGTTGGGCTAATGTAAAGGAGAGACCACCATCGCCAGCTATGATATAGTGATAATCGGAGGCGGCCCCGGCGGTTATACGGCCTGCATTCGGGCAGCCATGAAGGGCGCGAAAACTGCCGTTATCGAAGCGCGTGAACTCGGCGGCGTCTGCCTGAACCGGGGCTGCATACCCTCGAAAGCGCTTATTGCCTCCGCGACCCAATATCACAGGATGAAACATGCCGGGGAATTCGGCATCACACTGACGGCGCCGCCGGTCTACGACTGGCCGGCGATGCTTAAGCGCAAGGACAAGGTTGTGAGCACCATGACCGGCGGTATAGGGCAGTTGTTCAAGTCGCACGGTGTTGAGCATGTCGCGGGATTCGGGCGCATTTCCGGCCCGAATGAAGTCTCAGTCGTTGACGACGCCGGCAAGGAGACCCGACTGGAGGCGAAGAACATAATCGTGGCGACGGGGTCGCGCTCGCTGAGTTTGCCCGCCTTTCCGATCGACGGGAAGCGGATTCTCACGTCCGATCATCTGCTTGAACTTGCGCACCTCCCAGAGAAGATGCTGATAATCGGCGCCGGGGTGATCGGCTGCGAATGGGCCTTCATGCTCTCCATGCTGGACGTACAGGTGGAGATGGTTGAAATGCTTGACCACGCGCTGCCGATGGAGGACGAGCACTGCTCGACCCTGATTGAGCGGGAACTGAAAAAACTGAAGGTGAAGCTTCATACCAAAACGCGCGTGGAATCGGTTACACCCGGGCCCGAAGGAGTGCAGGCGAAGTTGTCGAGCGGGGAGACGATCAATGCCAACCAGGTGCTGGTCTCGATAGGTCGGGCGTTTTTGACGGAGGATATCGGCCTGAGCGAGGTCGGTGTGACCCTCAATAAGAACGGCTCCATTCCGACCGGTCCGGACATGCGCACCAACGTCAAAAACATCTATGCAATCGGCGACGTCCGAGGCGAGATTCTTCTGGCGTACACGGCTGTGCATGACGGCACGGTCGCGGTCGACAACTGTCTCGGCGAGAAGTCGACCAAGAACTATCACGGGTGTCCCTCGGTGATCTTCACTCACCCGGAAGTTGCGTCGGTCGGGCTACGGGAACGGGAGGCCTCGGAGAAACATGATGTGGCGGTCGGCAAGTTTCCGCTGCGGGCGCTGGGCAAGGCGCACGCCGAGAACGAAATTGCCGGGGAAGTCAAAGTAATCGGCGACAAGAAGACTGATCGGTTGTTGGGCGTCCACATTGTCGGGACGCATGCGACCGAGATTATTCATACGGCGGCGCTTGCGGTGAACCAGGGGCTGACGGTGGCCCAGCTGGGGTCGCTGATTTTCGGTCATCCTGTGATTTCCGAGTCGATCATGGAGGCGGCTCACGATTTGCACGGAATGTCCGTGCACCTCGCGAAAAAGCGGCTGTAGACGGGCCGGTGTGCCGTAGAACCTGCGAGTGAGGTTCACGGTTGGCGCAAATACTGCGTATCAGACTTCAATGCGCAGAAACCGCATTGTGCCGGATTGGGTGTCGCGATCGTTTGAATCGTCTTTAAGGCATTGATATGAAATAAGATATTTGTCATTGAGCCTGATCTTAGGCCGATTCGATGGCGCAGAAATTGCGATTTGCGAGGCGGAGAGAGTAGCCTGACGGGCTAACGGAGATAAGATATGATATTGTGCCGTAGCAAGTTAAATGACATGTTCAGAGTTTGAACGACACTGGCACGACTGTTGCAATACATCCCCACGTAGTTACTCTTGAATATACGCAGTATGGCGGTGAAGGGTATTTAAGAGGTGGGGATGAAGGAGTTGGTTTGTGAGGGACCAACTCCTTTCTTTTTTGCCCAATCGTCGATGTGATCCCCAGCCCGCGTATCTGTCGGTTCTTCTTATCTAACGGCATCCCGAGAGTCTGGTCAGCAAGCGGCCCCAGGCGCTGTCATGTGCGGGTATTATTGACGGCGGTGGCCGTATCGAGAAGTTGTTCCCCGGGCGCGAAGATCGATTCTGAGTGGTAGTCTTGCGGTGGAGGCGACAGTGAGGATGCGAGGTAGCGAGGGCAGGGTCGGCGCCGGATCAAATGGTGCGCGAAGGCTCTGGGTTGGCCGCGCCCGGTCGGGTGTTGGTCCGGTTTCGGCGGGCGAGTATTGACTTGACAAAACTCCCGTTTGTTATAATTTCTGTGTCTGCTCATTTGGCGGACAAGATGGCGGTGTAGCTCAGTTGGTTAGAGCAGCGGAATCATAATCCGCGTGTCCGGGGTTCGAGTCCCTGCACCGCTATTTTTTTGTGCCGGTTACACCTTGCAGGGGAGGTTGCCCGGAAGACTTTTTCACTGTACAAAGCGATATGGCATCGGGTTACGGGGAAATGGGTTTGTTT